>JBEDCS010000029.1:0-16865 GCA_041176605.1 Bacteroidota bacterium | reverse complement strand
ACAATCAAACCCAAACGCCTTTTGGATCTCAAGTTTTTAAAACGCAGGAAAAGCTTAGCAGCAAAAAGCAAGCGATAGATTTATCTTTTGCCATTGGTTCATGCACTTACATAAACGAAGAAGGCTTTGATAGACCCGGAAAGCCCTACGGTGGTGATTACAAAATATTTGAAGCCATTTATCAAAGCACGCCGGATTTCATGTTGTGGCTTGGAGATAACGTTTACTTCCGAGAAGCAGATTTAGCAACAAAAAGCACGATGATCCATCGCTATACCTACAGTCGGAATTTACCTGAACAAAAAAAGCTATTGGCTAACATTCCTCAATATGCCATTTGGGATGACCACGATTTCGGTCCTAATGATAGTGACGGCAGTTTTGTCAATAAAAGTGCAAGCAAGGAGGTCTTTGATCTTTTTTGGGCCAATCCTAAACAGCCACAGTCAAATGCTGTGTTCAAAGGTATTACCAATCAGTTTGAGTGGTCCGATTCTCAATTTTTCTTATTAGACAATCGCTATGATCGCGCGCCAAACAAAGGTATAGAAGCACCACGCACTATTTTAGGTTACGCACAATTAGCGTGGCTTAAAGATGCACTTTTGAGCAGCACAGCAACATTTAAATTTATTGCATTGGGTGGTCAGTTTTTAAATACCGCACCCGTTTTTGAAAATTATGCTGCCAATGGTTTTGACAAAGAAAGGCAAGAACTCATTGACTTTATTTATCTGCATCAAATTAAAAACGTCGTCTTTTTAACGGGTGACCGCCATCACAGCGAGCTAAGTATTTTAAGTGAACCAGGGAAGCCCACTATTTACGACCTCACGATCTCTCCCTTAACCTCAGGTGTTCACGATGCGAGCAATGAAGCAAACTTGTTAAGAGTTCCCAATAGCCATGTCGCCACACGTAATTATGGATTATTAAAGGTAAGCGGAAAGAAGAATGAAAGATTCTTAGAGATGGACATTTACGATTCCTATGGTCAAAAAATATGGAATACGTCAATCAAAGCAGAATAACAAAATTCTACCTAACTTTAAATATGCAAGTTTGTGTTTATTGTGCCTCCAGCGGGCATATCCATCCTGATTATTTTGAAGCTACTTCAGCATTAGCTCATCTTTTAGCGCAAAACAATGTGCAGGTAGTTTTTGGCGGTGGTTCATCTGGTTTAATGGGACAGTTGGCAGATAGTACTTTAGCGGCTGGCGGCAAGATCAAAGGCATCATGCCGCAGTTCATGAATGAAGTAGAGTGGGGCCATACAGGTGTTTCGGACTTCGTTTACACCGAAACCATGCACGAGCGCAAAGCGAAGTTCTTGGAAGGCACCGATGCCCTGATTACGCTTCCAGGCGGCCCCGGAACATTCGAAGAACTGCTCGAATCAATTACACTAAAAAAGCTTGCTCAATTCACCAAACCAATTGTAATTTTAAACACACGCGGTTATTTCAATGCTTTTCATCAAATGATGCAACAAGCTGTTGATGAAAAGTTTATGCCAGACGAACTCAAGTTCTTGTACACAATTGTCGATACACCCGAAGAGGTTTTGCCCGCAATTCACAATGCACATGCCTGGAGTAAGGGCTTGAAAGACGCTGGAAGTTTGAGATAGGCACTTCAATTTATTCAACAAATCAATTCACCAATTTATCAAACTTGTTGCTCATGAAACTCTCTCAATTCAAAAGCGCTTTACAACTTGCAAAGCCCGAATCTAATCCTCAATTCTTACAAGTAAATGGAATGGCTATAGAAGCACATTATCACATTACTGAAATCGGCTTGATCTTAAAAAACTATGTAGACTGCTACAGACATGCAAGCACCCAAATCTTCTAGTTGTACACCAAATTCAGGATGTTGTTAATTCAGAAACACAATAGTTTTTAAATCAAGAAACATGAAAAACAAACGGCTCAATTTCGTTGATCGCTATCTGACGCTTTGGATATTTTTGGCCATGGGGCTTGGGGTGGTGCTTGGCAACTTTTTTCCGCAAATAGACCAATGGATCAATCAGTTTTCTGTCGGGACCACCAATATTCCCTTAGCCATTGGCCTGATCATTATGATGATTCCTCCGCTTGTAAAAGTTGACTTCAAGAAAATTCCGATTGTTTTCCAAGATAAAAAGCTACTGAGTATCTCTCTATTCATCACCTGGATTTTAGGGCCGTTTTTAATGTTCTTATTGGCCATTACTTTTCTTAAAAACGAACCAGAATACCTCACGGGCCTCATTATTATTGGCTTGGCACCTTGCATAGCTATGGTAATTGTTTGGAATGAATTGGCCGGTGGCAACAGAGAATTGGCCGCGGGCCTCGTTGGTATCAATAGCTTATTACAAGTGTTTTTCTTTTCTGCGTATGCTTATTTTTATCTAGAAATTATGCTGCCTTTGTTTGGTTATCAATCCATACAAATAGACTTGAGCTTTTGGGAAGTCGCTAAAACGGTAGGGATTTATCTTGGCTTACCTTTTGGTCTTGCTGTTTTTCTTCGCTATTGGGTTGCGAAACAAAAAGGTGAAACTTACCTTAACAGCAAGTTTATCCCAAAAATTTCACCATTTACATTGTATGCCTTACTCTTTACGATTGTCGTGATGTTTAGCTTGAAAGGAAAGTTAATCGCCCAATTGCCCTTTGATGTCATTCAAATAGCCATCCCGTTGGTCATCTTCTTTTTGGTGATGTTTTTCACTATGTTTTTACTAGCCAAATGGAGTGGCGCCAAGTACGATCAAACTGCCACCGTAGCCTTTACAGCAGCTGGCAACAACTTTGAATTAGCCATTGCGGTTGCTATTGGTGTCTTTGGACTCAATTCAGGTCAGGCTTTTGCTGGGGTAATTGGCCCGCTCGTGGAAGTTCCGGCCTTGATTCTATTAGTGAAAGCAAGCTTATATCTAAAGAAATACTTCTAAAATTATTGAAGCAATGAAAAAGAACATTTTAGTACTTTGTACTGGAAACAGTTGTAGAAGCCAATTGGCAGAAGGTTATTTGCGATATTTTCATGGCGACAACGCCAATGTTTATAGTGCCGGTGTGGAAACACATGGTGTGAATCCGCGTGCGATTGCCACCATGAAGGAGGATGGTCTTGACATCAGCGCCCACACCTCTAATCATGTTGATGAATACTTGCATATCCCATTTGATTTGATTCTCACAGTCTGTGACCACGCCAGTGAGCGCTGTCCAATCTTTCCAAGTTCGGCCAAGCGCATCCACTATAATTTTCCCGACCCTGCAAAAGCGACAGGAACCGAAGCTGAAATCACTGCTGCGTTTAGACAGGTCAGAGACGAAATTAAATCCTTTTGCCAAGCGCTTGAGTTGTAGACCGCTTGCCTAAATCCTCTAGTGGTATTCTATGGATTACATCGAGCTGGCGATATTCTGTTGGTGACAAGCCCGTCATTTTTTTAAATTGGTTTGATAAATGTGCAATGCTGCTGTAGTGCATCTTGTAAGAAATTTCAGACAAATTCATTTCGCCGTACAGTAACAACTCTTTGATGCGCTCAATTTTATGGATAATGATGAATTGTTGAATGGTAATGCCGTTTTCCGCCCTAAAAACATTTGACAAATAGGTGTAATTCAAATTGGTTTTCTCACTCAGATAAACAGAAAAATTCGTTTTGATATGCTCCTCTGAGTAATGAATCATTTGAATAATGACTGCTTTGATGCGCTCTGATAACTGAGATTTCGTATCGATAATTAAGTCGTATCCGTCTTGCTTCAATTTGTACTTGAAGTCAAGTTCTTGGATCATGCTTAATTTTTGGGCCAATTCCACCTCTCCGAGACCTACCGAAATATAACTTATTCCCATATCGGTTAAGATGATTGTCACTTGATTGACACAGCGATGACTCACCATATTTTTTATAAATATTTTCATATGCGGAAATTTTATTTATCTAAGTTAAGGTGTGTTCTTATTGAGCTATTTGTAAAATTCTACTGAAGTTTTACATGATTTGATTCAAAGCTGTCAATGCAGTTGAAAGGGTGCTTCATCAAGCTGATAAGCCCCATCTACTGGAAAAGTGGACCATTCATTTTTACCAACCCGATGATAAATTTCACAATTGAGTCCAAATTCATTGGCAAGCTGATTCTTGAAATCTTTGGCAGTAATTTGCGGATCGAATACGAAAAGACCTTCTTTTTTATTGACGGTACAGGCCTCAATTAAGTCTCGTGTTTTATGGGCAAAATGTTCTTTTTGCAAATGCGCGTGCTTAGAATGGTCAGAGCGTGGTGCTTCCTTGTAATACAATTCCAAAAGCAAAAATGGAAAAAAAGCATTGAAATCGGCTTGAAGTGCCGAAATTTTGCGGTGCTGGTAAATTTCTAAATGGATCATGATACGAGAACGATTGGATAGGTTTGTAAGGAGAGTGAAGTGGGCATGTATTCTACACGCTTTTGATTCAGGTGATATTCGATGCGATTGCGTGCCATTAGGTAGGTCGTTGTAGCCTCTGCACCTTGATTGATGTTCACTTCATTGGCTTCAATTCCGTCTAGGCAACCCCCTGAAACGGGGTTGTAGACTATTTGGCTCAATTGGTTTTTTCCTAAATACCAATCAAAAGCCTTCTTCATTTGTAGAAGGTAGTGATTATTACCGGTTAATTCATAAAAAGTAGAAAGTGCCAGAATGGTGTAAGCTACATCAATAGGTTGTTCTCCTGTGGTAGCTATCTGCATTCCAGGCTCATACCATGTTTGATTAGAGATTACAGTAAAGTGATTATTTTCAAAATGCAGGTCGCAGAGATAATGAAAGCTCTTCATGGCAATCTGCTGAAAGTTTCTGTTACCATCAATTTGTGCTACCAAGAGCAACGCCTCTGGTAAAACAGCATTTCCATAAGTTATCTTTGTTTCAAACCATGGATGAGCCGCCGTATGATGAAGTCGATAGCTAGCAGCAAGCCTACTCGCCAATTTTTGAAGTACTTCATTGATTTGAGCATCCTTAAAGACTTCATTGTATTTCACCAAACCTTTGATGCTAAATGCAATAGCCCTAGGGGAATACATGTGCTCAAGTGCGTCAATGGATTTGCGCAACATGCGTTGAATGATTTGGAAATAACTTGGATTAAAAAGATGGTGCAAAGCCATCATCGTGCCCAATGCCCAAATTGCTCTACCATTCGCATCATCAAGATTTTCAACATGGTTTTGCGTACAGATTTTTTTATCTGCATCTAAATAATTGTAGAAACGACCATTGGCCTGCTGCATGCGCTGAATGAACTCAAAGTATATTTTAATATTGGGGAGGACATTGTTGTCTGATTTCAGTTCATAATACTCGAGCAGCGCAATCAAGGCCCTTGCGTTGTCATCTAAGGTGTAGCCAGAACTCAGTTGGGGTGCTTCAGCTTGGCAAAACTGTATTATTCCTACTGGTGTGGTGCAACCATGGAAATGACCCAAATTATAAGCAGGCAAACTAAAATGCAAGGCTTTTATCTTTCTAAGGTCACAGCGTTCTATTAACATCATGTGTTGGATGGCTACATTTTGCCAAGCCGAGGGCCTGATTTGCTGCAAAGCTGCTTGCTTCATTTGCGACAAGCGCTCTGGCGCACTTAATATTTCAGTAATTGCAAGCGCCATTTGCTTGGAATCGTTAAAATCTATCACTATTCCAGCAGGCCCCAAGCTATCCATTGCTTGAGGAATAGCTGTTGAGACAATTGGGCAACCGCAGGCCATTGCATAGGCAAATGTGCCGCTGACAGCTTGGTTTGGATCCGTAGAAGTAAACAAATAGATGTCAGTAGCCTGTAAATAATCCTCTAATAATTTTTTACCGACGAATGAATTGACGAACCTAACATTTGAAGTTAGACCCAATAGCGCTATCAACTCCTCTAAATAGCTGCGATAGCTATCACCTTCTGATTTATAAACTTCTGGATGGGTTTTGCCAATAATCAAATAAAGCACATTTGGAAAGTCAGCAACCACATTTACCAACGCATAAAGTGCCGTTTCAATGCCTTTTCCACGACTTAATAATCCAAACGTAGCCAGTACAGGGCGCAAGCCAAGCGCTAATTTTGCTTTGAGCTCGTCGGACTCTTTATAAGCAATTAGTGGGATGCCGTGCTGAATAACCTGACATTTCGCAGTAGGACACACATAATGCTCGCCAAGTAAGCGCGCACTTGCATTTGTAAGGCAAATGACGTATTTGGAGCGCCTGATGAGCTCATTGACTATTTTGAATCGTTGCGCATCAGGTCGGGGTAAAATCGTATGAAAAGTAATGATAACCGGTATTTTTACTTTTTTTAGGAATTCTAATAAATGGCTGCCGTAATCACCACCAAACAACCCAAACTCGTGCTCGATTAGAATAACGTCATATCTTTTTTCTTGGTTGAGTTTTTTAGCGAGTTCGTGATACGCATCGAGTTGATCGACCTTCAAAATATGGGTTACCGGCTCATGATAGACCAAGTCAGAAAAACTATAATCCAGCGCGCAAAAATCGATATGACAACTGCCGCTAAATTTTTCAAGAATGCTTTCTCTTAAATCGTGACTAAAAGTAGCTAAACCGCACTCTCTAGGCAGGCAGCTACTCATGAGCAGCACCTGATATTGCTGTTGATTTTGAAATTTTGACATGTTTCTGTTATTTATGTAGATTTTCAAGTAAGGCCAATTTTAAATCAGCGATGTCAATAACTGCACACGCGATACATGTATCGGCGGCTCCATAGTAGAGATAGAGCTGTTCATTTTGAACCAGGCAAGCAGTCGGAAAGACAACATCTGGCACATTGCCAAAGCGCTCGTAATCCATAATGGGTTCGAGAATAGGATAGGGGAGTTGGGCGATCACTTTTAAAGGGTCATCGAGGTCAAGCAAGGCCACATGGATTTGATAAGTAATTTGCCCCTGGGATTCATAAGCAGCATGAAATATAAAGATCCATCCTAATTCTGTTTCAATCGGTGGGCAACCTGCACCGATATAATTTGGTTGGATAAATTGAAATTGGAAATTAAGCGTAGCTTCTTCTTTGTGCACTACATAATTTTGCCAAAACAACGGGGTTAAATCGCTGAGCGATTTTACACTTGTCAATAAAATGGAGGGTTTGATGCGATGCAAAAAATAGAGTTTATCGTGGATTTTTCTTGGAAAGAATACTAAATTTTTATCCCAGATTTTCAAAGATTGATTTTCATGCGTTTCAAATCCCAGACTGATTTGCGGAACAACTATTCCTGCGCGCTCAAAGTGCTCAAGATCCTTGCTGAGCAACAAAGCACCTAACGCATTATTGCCATCAAATGCTGTATAACTCAGAAAAAAGTGACCGTCAATTTTGACAATTCTTGGATCTTCGAGCCCCATTTTTTCTTGCTGACCAAAACCACTTAATAACGGTCGCTTCAAACGTTTTTTAACCGTTAATGGATCTGACATCAGGCAATAGCCTAAGGATGAAACATCATTATATGCAACAGCTCGATAAATCATGTGAATTTGTCCGTTATATTGAATTACAGCTGGATTCAACACCCCTTTGGCCTCAAAGGCCAAGTTGGTTTTTTCCAATAGGATTCCTGCTCTTTGAATAATCAACATCAGCTCACATCCTCAATTTTAAAAATGATTGGCTGAATGATAAACAGCTAAGGATTCTTGTTTGATTTCTTTTTGCACCTCAGTAGGCTCATTCTTTTGATTGAGCGTCGTTAACATTTGATCAACTAAAAGATGTAGAGCACCCTTGATTACTGGTGATTTGATGCCTATTTGATTGGTTAAGGCATCCCACAAATGGCTATATCCTTGTTTTGTTTCTTTAGGATCCTCTGTTGCTGCTGTAAAAACTTGCTTTACGGTTTCACTAATTGCCTGTATTGGTGAAAAAAGCTGCTTAAGCTGCTCTAGATCCTGAACAAGTTTTATTTCTTGGTCTTTTTGTAGAAGATACAATCCTTTTAGTTGCTCATCCAATTCTTTCAAATTTTTCATGGCTATTGAGTTTAATTGCTAAAAAGCATCTTGATACATTTGCTTCAATAATTTACTTTGAAGACTAACTTTTATTTGCTTAGCAGCAAATAGGCTAACAAGTAATAAAATCAAACCAATAATACCAGCTAAGATGCCAAAACCAAGGGCAAAATCTTTCAGAAGTGTTGAAAAGTAAAAACCAAAAGCAATTCCTAGAAATGCCATAAACAAAGCCAGTAAAACACCTATAAGAAGTTGTAACAGCAATAAAGAACTCATCATGACAGTTCTTTTTAAAATTTCTAGTTTGACAATCTCAGTGGTTGTTTTAACATATTGTTTGAGCTGATCACTCATCTCCGTAAGCGTTAGATCTGCTTTCATGATTATTTGAATTTAATAGTTAAAAAAACCAGCGCAAGCGCTGGTTTTCGCTGAACCTACTCCTAGTCTTTGTCTGCCAAAGTCTTTGTTTCACTTGCAAACCCCATTGTATGGGAGAGATCGTTTGCTAGCTTCTTCGCGCCACCAGATAGTTTGTGACGAGTAACACTACCTTTGTCAGGGGCAAAAAGCACACCTAGTAGTGCACCAACTGCAGCTCCTGCAACCGCCAATGTGACATAAGTTGAGGTGTTTGTTTTTGGAGTTTCCATGTTTGAAAAATTTAAATTGTGAATAAATATGTGTATAATTCAAATTTATAAACACTACTTTTTCAGTATATTACATAATAATATATAAAGTTTATATTTAAATTAGAAACTGGTCCAACCAGCATCAGCAACCAATATTTCTCCATTGATCATTGAGGAGTCATCAGAAGCTAAAAACAAAACAACTTCGGCTATTTCCTTAGGTTTTCCAACCCTCGGATTAAGTTTCATGCCATTGATCAACAATTCATTCATTTCCGCAGAAACTTTAGAATAATCTATAGAGTTTCCAATATTTGTTTCGATCGCACCTGGCGCAACGGCATTACAACGCAGCCCTGCATCTGCATATAAATAACCGGTATTTTTTGTGAGGCCATTAAGTGCAAACTTACTTGCTGTATAAGCTGCACCGGCTCTTGCACCTTGTACACCACCTATCGAACTGATATTGATGATATTTCCTTTTTTATGATGGAGAAAATGAGGGATTAACAAGCGCATGAGCATAAAAGGTCCGCGCAAATTGACATTCATAATACGATCCCATTGTGAATTACTCACTTCTGCTACTGGTTCAAAATTATCCATTACGCCTGCGTTATTGACAAGTATTTGAATATGACCGAACTCCTTGATGGCGTTACTCACTAAGTTTTCTATCTCTCTTTCTTTGGTGATATCGCAAAGAACCGTGTGCAAGCGTGTGCCCTTTTGAGGCGCTTCTTGTTGCAAGGCATCTAAAGCCGCACTATTGATATCCGTTGCAATTACTGTACAATCTTCTTGTAAAAAGCGATACGTTACATCTCTGCCTATACCAGATGCGGCTCCTGTTACTATTGCCACTTTTGAATTTAATTTACCCATAACTCAGTTTGTTTATTAAAATGAATAAAGTGTGTATTGATTCTTCACAAAGGTGTAGTTAAAATAATGGTTGGGTTTACGGCAATTCATTTATGATTTACATAATTCGCACCATTCAATTTTTCAAATATTGCTCACAAATCTGTAAATGATTGACAAGCGAACATGCGAAATTGTAGCATGAAATTTTCAGCACTAGAAAAAGGGCTTAGCCATGTAAAAGCAAGACAACTTCAAAAAATACACGGTAAAAACAGCAGCAATACAACGGTAAAAAACAACACCCTTTTGCATTTGATACAGATAGGTTCTGACCCTTTGTTTTTACTTTTAATACTTTGCGGCGCCTTGTATTTTGTTTTGGGGGACTTTCAAGCAGGGGCAATCTTTTTAGGTTGGACGATACTCGTTGGCTTGAGCACACTATACCAACAGTTTAGAACCCAGCATGCCTTAGCAGCTTTGCAAAAATTAGCACCCGCAAAAAGCGCTGTTGTTAGAGGCGGAAAACTTCAGCAGATTTATAGTATTGATTTGGTTCCGGGAGATATTGTCTTATTGACAGAAGGCAATCGCATTGCTGCCGATGGAGAGCTCTTAAGTGATAAAATATTGATTGTAGATGAGTCGATTTTGAGCGGCGAATCCCAGGCTATTCAAAAATCTTTATTGGACAAAAATCTTTATAGCGGAACACTCATTGCAAAAGGTAGTGGACTCATGAAAGTAACGGCAATAGGCAGTAACTCTACAATTGGGAAAATTAATGCCCTTCTAAAAACAGAAGTTCCCGAAATAAGTTCGCCAATCAAAATACAAATTAAAAAATTGGTGCGCTACCTACTGCTTATTGCCATTGGGGTTTGCATTATTATCACCGTTACCTACACATTTTTACGCTCCGATTTCATCACAGCATTTCTCAACGGATTAGCAGCCGCTATGGCCATCTTACCTGAAGAATTCCCGCTCGTATTCGGGCTTTTCATCAGTCTTGGAGCGTGGCGCATGACCAAACAAATGGTGCTCACCCGAAACCCAGGAGTCATTGAATGGCTTGGCTCTACAACAGTGCTCTGTACAGATAAAACCGGTACACTCACCGAAAACAACATGAGTATCCATACGTTGTGTGCCATAAACACCCAAGTTCGATACAATGTAAGTGCCCAAGAAAAAGCCGCTGAGCTCATTGCGCTGGAACAAAGTGCCATTTTAGCCACGCCAAAAAGAAGTCATGATGCCATCGAAAAAGCGATTCGTACGCAACTTCATCCAATACCGACTAATTCAAGGGCCACACTGGTAAAAGAATATGAATTGAGTAGTGCCTGTTTAGCCATGACACTTTGTTATTCAAATCCGACGAGTGGTTACGATGCCTACAGCAAGGGGGCGCCCGAAACCATTCTAGAACTTTGCCAATTAATAAAGGAGGAGCAGCAGCAATTTATGGCTCAAGCAGAGCAAATGGCCAGCGACGGCTTAAGGGTACTCGGGTTTGCGAGTGCTCATTGGACATCTACTGAACTTCCTGCTCAACAGGCTGCATTTGAATTTAATTTTCTTGGTTTTATTGGTTTTGAAGATCCTTTGAGAAAAGGCGTTGTACATTCAATTCATCGTTGTCGGGACGCCGGAATTCGGGTCATGATGGTTACTGGCGATTTCCCAAATACCGCAAAAAGTATTGCCAATCAGGCAGGATTCAACGTAGATGACCTCGTTATTAACGGGAGTTCTGAAAATTTTGAGCAAAACTTAAAAAAAGCAGTGCATGATTTTCGATACAGCATCTTGGCAAGGATCAACCCCAAACAAAAACTACAATTAGTAGAAGCCCTGCAGGCAAACCGTGAAATTGTAGCAATGACAGGAGATGGCGTTAATGATGCCCCAGCTTTAAAAGCAGCTAAGATTGGCATTTCGATGGGCATGAGGGGCTGCGATGTTGCACGGGAAGCCTCCAGTTTGATTCTGCTTGATGATAATTTTTCACATATTGTTGGTGCCATTCAACTTGGTCGCAATATTTTAGATAAACTTCAAAAAGCATTGCTTTATATTTTGGCTATTCATGTACCCATCATCGGAATTTCCATTTTACCAGCATTTATCCCGGCCATACCTGTCTTACTAATGCCCATGCATATTGTGCTTCTGGAGCTCATTATTGATCCAGTCAGCACCCTTGCTTTTGAGTCGGCTATAGCTGAGAAAGACCTCATGAAAAGACCACCCAGGGACCCTCAAGTGCCTTTCTTTGGACAAGAGACACTGCTGCAAAGTCTGCTATACGGGACCATCATTTTTAGTTGCGTTTGCGCCACCTTATTGACTTCCATTTTGCTTAATGAAACTCCGGAAGTGATCCGAGCACTTTGTTACGGCACGCTTATGATAGCCAATTTATTATTGGTCTTACAGGTGCTATCGCGCACCCAAAATACATGGCAAACACTGCTCAAAAGCAAAGCGATTGTCTGGATCATTTTTACAGTGGCCATCATTGCACTTTGCCTAATTTGGTTAGTACCAACATTTCAAGTTCTTTTTTCGTTTAAATTACCGAGCATCCTATCCATTTCATATGCTTTAGGTTACGGGATTTTAAGTTCCTTTCTAATGCGTTTTGTGAAAAAAAGAAACCAACAAAAAAAGCCTCAACGAATTGAGGCTTTGAAAAGAACTAAGGCTTCTTAATTACTTCAAATCGAAGCGATCAGCCATCATTACTTTTGTCCAAGCTGAAATAAAGTCTTCGATGAATTTCTCTTTGGCATCAGCGCTTGCATATACTTCCGCAATAGCGCGCAACTCTGAATTAGAGCCATAAATTAAATCTGCGCGTGTAGCAGTATAAATAATTGCGCCCGTTTTACGGTCACGACCTTCAAAAAGCTCTTGATTGGCATCGATTGGCTTCCAGACTACATTCATGTCTAAAAGATTGACAAAGAAGTCGTTGCTCAATGCACCTGTGTTTTTGGTAAAGACTCCTTTGTTAGAATCGTCATAATTGGTGCCTAAGACGCGCATGCCACCAACCAATACAGTCATTTCAGGAGCCGTCAAGCCAAGTAATTGCGCTTTGTCAACCATGAGTTCTTCTGTTGTCAGCGTATATTGCGTTTTCTTGTAGTTTCTATATGCATCGGCCATTGGCTCAAGAACTGCAAAAGAATTCACGTCTGTCTGAGTTTGTGTAGCATCCATGCGGCCTGGCACAAATGGAACAGTTGTATTTACACCTGCATTTTTTGCAGCTTGCTCGAGCGCAGCAGTACCACCCAATACGATGAGATCAGCTAACGAAACTTTCTTGGCGCCGCTCTTTGCATTGAAATCTTTTTGAATTTGAGTGTAAACAGCTAAAACCTTTGACAATTGAGCCGGATTGTTCACGGACCAGCTGCGCTGTGGCTCAAGTGCAATGCGTGCACCATTTGCACCACCTCTGCGATCAGAGTCACGGTAAGTGGAGGCAGAAGCCCAAGCGGTTTCAACCAATTCACTTATAGTTAGACCTGATTTGAGGATTTGCGCTTTCAAATTTGCGATATCCGCGGCATCAATAACTGCATGGTTCAATGCAGGAATAGGGTCTTGCCAAATGAGGTCTTCTTTGGGTGCCTCAGGGCCAACATATCGCGTTTTAGGCCCCATATCGCGGTGCGTCAGCTTGAACCACGCTTTTGCAAAGGCATCTTCGAATGCTTTAGGATCCTCCATGAATTTTTTAGAAATAGGACCGTAAATAGGATCAAAACGCAAGGCCAAATCTGTGGTGAGCATAGTAGGTTTATGCTTCACATTCGGATCAAAAGCATCTGGAATAATTAAATCGGCATCTTTTGCGACCCATTGCTTGGCACCAGCAGGGCTCGTGGTGAGCTCCCATTCGTAACCAAAAAGAATTTGAAAATAAGCATGTGTCCAGCGTGTAGGTTGTGAGGTCCAGGTTACTTCTAAACCAGAAGTAATGGCATCTTTTCCTTTTCCTGTTTTATAGGAAGATGTCCAACCGAATCCTTGCTCTTCGATAGCAGCTGCTTCAGGCTCTTTTCCCACGTGAGATGCTGGGCCTGCTCCGTGCGTTTTACCAAAAGTATGTCCACCGGCAATGAGCGCAACGGTTTCTTCATCATTCATTCCCATGCGCCCGAATGTTTCGCGGATATCTTTAGCCGACAACAGCGGATCAGGATTTCCGTTTGGCCCTTCTGGATTGACGTAAATCAAGCCCATTTGAACGGCTGCCAACGGGTTTTCTAGTAATCTGCCCTCAGCATAACGCTTATCATCCAGCCATTTAGTTTCTTTACCCCAATAAACATCGAGTTCTGGCTCCCAAACATCGACACGCCCTGCAGAGAAACCATAGGTTTTAAAACCCATTTCTTCAAGTGCTACATTTCCTGCGAGTACCATGAGGTCAGCCCAAGAAATTCTGTTGCCGTATTTTTGTTTAACGGGCCATAATAAACGACGCGCTTTATCTAAGTTTCCGTTGTCGGGCCAGCTATTGAGTGGCGCAAAACGTTGTTGACCAGCTGAAGATCCGCCTCTGCCATCTCCTGTGCGATACGTACCCGCACTATGCCAAGCCATACGAATGAATAAGGGGCCGTAATTGCCGAAGTCAGCGGGCCACCAATCTTGTGATTCAGTGAGAACCTTCTTGACATCAGCCTTTAAAGCATAATAATCAAGTGTTGAAAAAGCTTTTTCGTAATCGAAATCTTGCCCCATCGGATTAGACATTTCTGAATGCTGACGCAAAATAGTGAGGTCAAGTTGATTAGGCCACCAATCGCGGTTAGTTGTCCCATTTGGATTTACAGTAGGATTGGTATGAGCACTGCCTGCCGGAGGAGGAGTAGCAGCCCCGTGCATCACCGGACACTGACCCGCAGGAGCTGGTGGTGGCGGTGGCGGTGTGTTTTTCTTTCCTTTTTGAGCGGCAAGATTTAAAGCCAGACCAAAGCTAAGGAGTAAATAAATCTTTTTCATGTCGTCTTGATTAATGTTTACTCAAAAGTAGCCCCTTGATTCCATTAATCTTATCGATAGTATTTATATACTTATAGAAAATAGTTATGTAAAAATAATCAACGCAAGATTTTATAAAAAACCAAAACCGGAAAATGATCTGAAGGATAACTGAGACCAAAAGTGGCTTGATCAACCTTGCTTTCCAATGAAATAATTCTATCAGAACCAAAAATATAGTCAATGCGCTTATCGTCGGTTGAAGTCGTTGTAAAACCATTAAATGTAGGAGGTAAGCATATTTCATGATATTTTTTAGCTCGCTTTCGGTCAGGGATTTGAAGACAAGAAAAATCTTTGAATCGTGCCCTGATCAAAGCAATACCATTATCAGTTTCCTCCATATTGAAATCACCGATGAGTAAAACGGGGGAATCTATTTCTTTCAAATACGCTTCAATTTGAGCTAAAATCAACTCAACGGAACGCAAGCGTGCTTCAACACCAACATGATCAAAATGCGTATTGAAGACCCATGTCAGTTCTCGGTCGTTATTTCTTTTTTTCAGGAGCACGTATGTACAAATCCGGTTGAGCGCTGCATCCCAACCTTTTGATGGTATTTCAGGAGTAGGCGACAACCAAAAAGTACCACTGCGCACGACCTCGAATTTGGTCGTGTCATAGAAAATAGGGGAGTACTCACCTTGGGTTTGGCCATCGTCTCTTCCCACGCCAACATACTTGTAATGAGGTAAAAGCGTTTGCAAATCAAGTAACTGATTATTCAATACCTCTTGAAATCCAATCACATCAATATGGTTTTTCAAAACATAATTTGAAATGGGCACTTTTCTTTCGCTCCATTGATTGGCTAAATCAGAATGCCCGTCGTAGCGGATATTGTAAGTGGCTATGCTGCCAAATTGCGCAAAAGAGAAAAACGCATTTAAGGTGCAACCAAGGAAAAGGAGTAGTAGGTTTTTCATAAAAGCGTTATTTGCTTTTACTAACCATTTCAGTAAAGCTCTTGGCTGCATTTGTGATATCTGAGGGGAGCAAAACAATTGTTGTGGTATTGTTATCGATACCAATTTCAGAGAGCATCTGCATGCGGCGCAATTCAACGGCAATGGGGCTATTTTCCATTTCTTTGGCGCCTTGCGTCAATTTAATCGAGGACTCAAGCTCTGCCTCAGCCTTTACAATTCTGGCTCTTTTTTCGCGAATGGCTTCTGCTTCACGAGCCATTGCACGCTGCATGCCTTCCGGAATCTCTACGTCTTTCATCTCGACCATCTGGATTTTGACACCCCAAGGTTCGGTGGTTTGATCCACAATCTTTTGAAGCGTGCCATTGATCTTTTCACGTTCGCGGAGAACTTCATCAAGGGTATGCTGACCAATAATGTTGCGCAGTGCCGAAACGGCAAACTGATACACAGCCTGGTTGTAATTAGCAACTTTGATGATTGAATTTTCAGGATTTATAATCATGTACCACAATACCGCATTCACCTTGATGGTCACGCTATCTTTGGTGATGGTCTCTTGCTGCTCGAGGTCTACGGTTTGCGTTCGAATATCTACCTTTTGTTGGGTTTCAATCAAAGGAATCAACCAATATAATCCAGGGCCTTTAACGGTCTTGAACCGACCCAATCTAAAAACGATAGCGCGCTGGTATTCTTGTGCAATTCGAAGACCTGAAATAAAAATAGCCACTAGGGCAATGAGGATAGGTGTGAACATGAAGATAGATTTAATATTGCTCTTAAATTTAAGCTTTATTTATCAATTTCGCCTAAAGCAATATTGGCTTTAAATGATGCGCCAAATCAACTTTTAACAACCCCCAATTCCTTCTCGATGATTTCTTTCAAAGTTCCTTTTGGCAAGGCTCCAGCTTGCATCATGGGTTGTTTGTCTAGAGGAATAAACAACATGCTCGGAATACTGCGAATCTGAAATACAGCAGATAATTCTTGTTCTATTTCAGTATCTACTTTGTATATGACAAGATCGTCGTATTCATTACTCAATTCTTCTAAGATAGGGGCAACCATCTTACAAGGACCACACCAATCGGCATAAAAGTCAATGATGGCAGGCTTAGCACCTTTAAATTTCCATTCTTTTTGGGACGTGTAATCAAATACTTCATCGAGAAACATTTGATTGGTGAGTTGAATTGTGGGCATAAAATTAATTTTTAAGCAAAGTTACATTTGACTTGAAAGTAAAAGTGTAACTCAAGTTGCAAGTTGAATTGTCTTAAAATGAGTGTTCGTGATAGCTTTGAACTTC
>JBEDCS010000028.1:0-3927 GCA_041176605.1 Bacteroidota bacterium | reverse complement strand
ATATGCTGAAGGTGCACCAATGGGTGGTAACCTCACTTGGTATCCGAGCGGAGTTGCTGCAGATAGTATCCAGGGTTGTATCACTTGTTTGGCAGGAGACTCACTTACAGTTACACCTTTTTATACAACCAATTATGTGGTGCAGTATGGCCTAAATGGTTGTTATGCCTATGACACTGTTTTAGTTACGGTCAATTTTGCCAACCTTGTTAAAATTGAATTACCTAATTCCTTCTCTCCAAATGGCGATGGTGAAAACGATTACTTCCGCGTTTTAACCAACGTTGACGAAGATGGGAATTTTGCTAACGGTTTTGAAGAAGGTGGTGCTCTAGCGGAAATTGACTTGCGCGTTTTCAATCGTTACGGACAACAAGTTTTTAGAACCACAGACATTCACGAAGGATGGGATGGAACCCTCAAAGGAAAGCCATTGAACCCAGCTACTTACACTTATATTTTAAACTTCCGCACTATCGATGGCCGTTCGGGCACTCGCAAAGGAAACGTGACACTATTCAGATAAGCACATGAAAAGTAAATTCATTCTTTCGATTACAGCATTACTCGCGCTCAGCGCCCATGCTCAACACGACCGACTCATTTCAAATTGGTCGCAATCTGCAATGATTTATAATCCAGCAGCAGTCGCTACAGGTCAAAACGACATGAGCTTCTTTGCTAATCACCGCTCACAGTGGCTCACCGTCCCAGACATGGGTGTCGGAATGCGTACAAACTTTGTTAATGGTGAGTTTAAGGTTAAAGAAAGCGGTAGCCTAGGCAACGTGAATTCTTTTGGAATGGGCTTCAGTGTACTATCAGACCAAACTGGCACCGCCAACCTCACAACCCTGAGTGTTTCAATTCCAATCAACTACACCATCGGACTAGACCGCCGCAACAAGCTCAGTATCGGTATGTCGCCGGGTTTCATTCAGCAATCTTCTGATCGCGGCTCACAGACTTGGGAGAACCAATGGGATGGTAATATTTTCAATCCAACAACGAGTGTAGAAAATAGCATCAATGGTAGTTATGCAACTATGGATCTCGGGGCCGGTGTATATTTTCAACACCAACTTAAAACGCGTTCTAGTCTCTATTTTGGCTATGCCGTGAATCACTTAGTAAGACCCAAGATGGCTTGGTCATTTACCGGAGATAAAATGTATATGCAGATGGTACTTCAAGGAGGTGCTGATTTAGCCACTCGAAATAAAGATTTAAGAATCCAACCTAATGTACTATTCTTCAAAGCAGGAAATACCAATAGTCTAACTGCGGGTGTAACGTTTGAAAACACCATCAAAGAAGGTTCAAAAATTACTGGTATCAATAAATCAAATTGCGTCAACTATGGTGTATATTACCGTCACAAAGATGCGGTTATCGCCACCTTCGGAATGAAAGTAGACCGCTTCCGTTTTGGTGTATCCTTTGACGCCAACACATCAAGACTCAACCAAGCTACAGCTGGTATTGGCGGTGCGGAAATTTATTTTAAAGCGCTTGTCAATTACAAGAAATTTAACTCTAGATCAAAAATAAAGTAAGCTCATCTTTACAAGCTTCAATCCCGTTTCAAAAGAGACGGGATTTTTTTTGCCCTAGCCAGATTGATTTGAAAGAGCTGTAGCACAAAAGAAAAAATACGCGGGACTATTCTTGGTGCTGGGGTTATTTGTGGATGCATGACTTTTCCACAATAATTAGCCTCACTCACGATTTCATCAATACGAAGATTGGCATCTCCTCTCGAAATTATTTCTCTAGGATTTTCTTGTGCTATTGCTTCCACCCGATGCACTACAAAATGTTCGCCTCGAATAAATGCAATGGCATCCCCCACTTGTATTTCTTCTAAAGGTATTTTCATTAAAGACAAAACAGTGCCGGGCTTGATGGTTGGCCACATGCTCCAACCGTTAGCGGTGAGCTCCACCTCTTTCCCTTCTTCTAGAGAAGAACTAATCCATTCAAACCAGAAATGTGCAGCTTGTTTTGACATCTTGAGCACGTAAACTTACAAAAGAATGCTTAATTTTACGTATGCAGCAAAATCAATACATCCAAGAAATTCAGGCGCAAGCCGCTCATTTTGTCTGTAAAGAAGTGGGAGTTGATACTCTTTTAGTTCCACTCCGTGACAACGTAGCTGATTTCAATCAATACCTCACACTAAACGAACTCGGGAGTTTTATCTATAAATTGGTTGCTGATGGAAACAATTTTGAACAAATCCATGCTGCGCTATTAGATACCTACGATGTCAGCGCAGATCAAGCTGCTCAGGATCTGAGCAACTTTATCGAGCAGCTCCATCAATATACTGTTAGCCATGCCTAGCATCCAGCTTTCAATTGGCGGTTTCATTTTTGAGCTCAACGCGCAAACACCACTCAAAATAGAAGAAGGATATTTACCTTTTTTAACAGAGGATCAATTTGTCGATGTGCAAATTGAATGCTTGAAGGGTTATCCTGAAAATTATTCCAAACCAGAAATACATTACCAAGCAAAGTCGCCGGAGGGCGTACTCTGGGAGCTGCATCAAGGCCAACAAAGCACTTGTGTTTTGGTCTACGACCCCAATAACCTTGAAGTCTTACAGCAAATTGCTTATTGGAATCAAGAACAGAGAAGTTGGCAAATTCATGTCTTGCATAGCCAAGACGGTGCCATTGACCCTTTAGCTTATCCATTAGGGCCACTCATTTGGTATTTTTTAAGCACCGTTGAGGACATCCTCATGATCCACGGCTCAGCGGTGATCCACGACCAACAAACACGCGTGTTCTCTGGCTTTAGCGGCGTAGGTAAAAGTACAATGGCAAAGTTGTGGGAGCAAAACCGCCAAGCTACAATTATCAATGATGACCGTCTAATTCTCAGAAAAATAGCTGATGAATGGTTTGTTTACAATACGCCTATGTTTTATGCCGCTGAACCTCAAATGGGAAAACTGCATGCGGTCTTTTTCCCGTATCATGCACCGGCAAACAAAATTGAGAAGCTCAACGGTGTTGCGGCACTCAGTAAACTTTTAGCACACACCATTCACCACGGGCACAACAAAGCGCATGTACAACATCATATGAATATTGCCACGCAATTGATCAGCCATATTGCTTGTCATCAGCTCGGTGTTGTGCCAACTCCAGAAGTAATTGATTATATTTTAGAAAAGGAAAGCCCGCATGTCTAGCCCTCGGTTTCCTTTTGAGTTGCCAGTAGTCAGCAAAAAACTCTTTGAGCTTGCTGCAGCACAAAGTGATCTTGAAATTGAAACCTTTGAGCCAACTATTTTTTCAGGACCTTTCTTAAAACAAGCCGTACTGAGCCACCTTTCTGGATTTGCGTATCGCAAACTTAGCCCTGTAAAAGGACAAATTGAGCCCAAACTTTGGAAACAACTCGAATTGCAATATGTACAATTATTACAGGGCAATCACCAATTTCTGAACTTGCACCAGCAAATGGTTGCGCTCTTGGAAGCAAATGAAATTCAGTTTGCCGTACTCAAAGGACTTGATTTACTCTTTCGAACCTACCGAGAAGAGGGTATTCGTCATATTTCAGATATTGACTTACTCATTTTACCCGAAGACCTCCAGAAAGTCACGGACCTGTTCAAAGTAAATGGTTTTAAATGTAAGCAAAGCATTGATAAATCTAGTTTTCACGAAAAACATTATCAGCTGCACGCCCCCTTACAAGCAAGTTTGAACGGTCTCAATATCGATGTACACATTTTGCTTTTTGATACATTTTTGGGCTTTGATTTCCCGACAAAACCCTTGCTTGACACACGCCTCAAAATTGACTGGGAGCAACAACACACCTATGTGTTAGCCCCCAAAGATGCGGCACTATTTAATTTATTACACCTCTATGTACATCTTGACAAGGGCAATCATTTCAAAA
>JBEDCS010000027.1:0-13291 GCA_041176605.1 Bacteroidota bacterium | reverse complement strand
AAACTGAGTACCGCAAAGAGTCTTTAGAAATCGCTCAAAAGCTTAGCGCGCGCTGCCAAGAAAAAGGCATTCAACTCTCACACTTTGCTTTGGCTTGGGTCTTGGCTCACCGGGCTGTGACATCGGTCATTGGTGGGCCTCGTACCTTGGCGCAATGGCAAGACTATTGGGGCGCGTTAGATCTGATCATCACGCAAGAAGACGAAGACTTTGTGAACCAACTTGTCTCGCCTGGGCACCCCTCTACCCCAGGGTACAACGATCCTTCTTACCCGCTTTCAGCGAGGTGCGCATAAAGTCAATTTTTGATGCACATTACCTGACGTTTACTTCAATAGCCTTAATGCAGCATTCCAGCCCAGTTGAACAATTTCTTCAATTTCCGGGCGATCAGCCCCTTGATCACCTGCCAGTTTGCAAACTTCGGGGCTTGGTACAGTAACTTTACTGCCACCACTTAGCGCCTTAATTTGCACCTGACATGCTCTCTCAAGAAACATGATATTTTGGAAAGCTCTTGGAATAGATCTGCCAGCAGCAACAAGTCCGTGATTGCGAAGAATCATGACATCATGCGAGCCTAAATCGCGAACCAGGCTTTCGCGTTCGGCGATGTCAATAGCAACCCCTTGGTAGTCATGATAAGCAATGCGGTTATAAAACTTCAGTGCATGCTGACTAATAGGTAACAAGCCCTGCTCTTGACAAGAAACGGCAATGCCATCAGGCGTATGAGTATGAATAACGCAAGCCAAGTCATGGCGGGCTTCATGAATAGCAGAATGAATTGTAAATCCAGCAAGATTAATCCGGCTCATTTCAGGACTGAGTTCATCAATCACATTACCATCCAAATCAATTTTGACTAAATCCTCAGGTCTCATTTCTTCAAAGAGAATTCCATATCGGTTAATAAGGAAGTGATTTGGTGCACCGGGAATTCTTGCGCTGATGTGTGTATCAATTAAATCAGTCATCCTGAAATGCGCCATCAAACGGTAAAAGGCAGAAAGATCAGCCCTAACTTGAATTTCTGATTCTTGGAGACTTTGAGATTGAGCCATTTAACGCTCCATATAAAACTATGAAATTTTTTTAATGAATGATGCAGCAGTAACAAAAAACTTTAATGAATATGAAATCTATCAACAACATCGCATAAGCGTTTGAGTCTATTGGCAGCGTCTTGCGCAAGTGCTTGGTGAATATCTTTACTACCTATGACATTTCGCCAAACGGCGCGACCTGCAAGAAACCCTGAAGCGCCCTCTTTACAAGCCCATTCAACGGCTAAAGGAAAATCATCTGGAGCAACCCCTGATGACAAAACTACCCAAGGACCATGAATTATCTTTGTTAACTTTGCACACTCGGTGCGCACCGCAGCCTCACCACCTTTTCCATAAAGCGGAACCTCTGCTTTATAAAGATCAGCCCCTAAGTTACCCAACTCTCTTGCCGCCTCGAAAATACCTTGATTTAGATCCCATTGCCGTCCGTCTCTTGCTTTGCGGGAGACTGGCTCAATGATGCTCAAAAGATTTGCTTTTTTACAGCGATTAATGAAATCTTTCACTCTTGTTACACGAGCAACAGCATCTTCATCTGGTCGCCATGTAACTAGAAGTTTTAGAGCTACAGCACCATCACTCTTAACAACTTCAGGAATGACTTCGTCGTCAATAATTACATCGGAAACAAGTTCATCATGACTTGGAATAAAGTGATCAGCAGCAGCAATCAAACCACATTGAGGTGCTACGGCTTTTTGATCAATGGCGTAACGCCAAGAAAATTGCCGGTCTAAAAGAACAGCAGAGGCGAAAGGCGTGAGTGCACGAATAGCATCAAGCTTAAATTGAATCAGTTGATCATCTGTGACAGCATTTTCTTGAATCTCCGAAAACATAGCTCGCATAGATTCACGTTGATCAATCGCCAACATAGCAAAAGCTCCAGATGGTCTGGTCAAAGATTTAAATTTAATGTCTGTGCTCATTAGTTGCTCGCTAAGTTAATTATTGTGTAAAACAAAAAAATATTTCAAAAATGACTTTAAAACGCTCTCATTTAGAAATTTTTATAAGTTGTGTCTTTTTTTTCTTAAGAATATTCCTAAGCGCAAGAGGCGGAGGTTTGTCAGTGAATAACTGATCAATGCTTTCAAAGTCGCCCACCAAGACAGAAGCACTTCTGCCAAATTTGCTGTGATCAACGACCAGTATGCGTTTTCGAGATCCTTTAATCATTGATCTAACAATGGCAGCTTCATTTTCATAGTAATCAAGTAGCTGCCCATCGTGATCAATGCCTCCAATGCTAAATACACAGAAATCTGGACGGTAATTGGCAACAGTTTCCATGGCAATGGAGCCCGAAGTACCAAAGTTTCTAGACTCTAAACGGCCACCTATAACGATTACTTCAAAACCCGGTTGCTTTGAAAGTATCTGTGCTGCTTCAAGATTATTTGTGATGATCTTGAGTCCTGATCGCACACATAAAGCTTTAGCCACAGAAATCATCGTTGTACCAAGTGAGATAAAAACTGAACTTCTGTCCGTAACAGCCTCTGCGACAGCTTTTCCCAGGTTTGCTTTGACCCGGGCAAAATCAGAGCGCCTTGAGTCAAAGTCGGTATTGATAACGCTAGAAGGAATGGAGGCGCCACCATGATGCCGCACCAGACGCCCTTCATCAGCTAACGCATTTAAATCGAACCGGATAGTCTGTGGTGTAACTTTAAAATTACTGACCAATTTCTCAATTGGCATATAGCCAGAGTTTTTGACTAATTCAAATATTTTTCTGCGACGTTCATTTAGCGACATAAAAACTTGAAAATGAATTAGTTAACATTGAATCAGCGTCTGGCATAAAAATATCGCCCCCGTAAGCAGGATGCTTGATCCAAGGCAATGCCAACTTATCTGTCAATTCATTGATCTGGTTAACATACTTAACAGAGTCTTGAATCAACACCTCATTAAGTAACGCAAAATTGGGGAATTTCTCAAATGCAGCTTGCCATATTGCCCGGCCACACAGATAACCACTGGCATTGGCTCTATACGCGTACGTTAGGGAGTGTATAAAGTCAGTGGGACCAGCAGCCGCGCTTAGCAATACCCATGGCTTTGAAGTTAATTGACTCAGCTGATCAAATGATTTTTGATAGGCAGCCGCAGCAGGGCCATGTGGATCGGGTACAGAATTAATTTGAGCAGGCGGCTCGAGTTTATAAATATCAACGCCAAATTCAAGACTAGAAAAATCTCGCAATGAATCTTGAACGAGCTTTGAACGAGATCGTTCTAAAAAACCGGGCTCGTCGGAAGCCAATGGATAGACCAAAAGTTCTAGTAACAAGACTTTGTCATATTTTCTGCATTCATCACCAACTTGTTTGACCAGTCTTTGCTGATGCTCGTTAACAGAATGATGTGCATCTGGTCGGTACCAAATTAGTAACTTGACAGCATCGCCACCAATTTTCGATATTTTTTCAACGGACCAGTCAGGTATTAATTTTGATTTTCTTCCACCCGCATTTTCATCAGTCACATGGTCCTCAACTGCCAGAATCAATCCTTTTGCTGGTGACAACTCATGTACGCCGTAAGGATATGCGTAGTTCGGGTCTAACAGCATGGCAGAAGAGTATGGCGATAGATGTTTGATGACAGAGATCTTGATGTCCGATAAATCTTTGAAAGACGCTTCTTTCACCCCTCTTTTTTGAGCCACCGGCCCCATCAAAGGCGTTCTTTGGTCTATTGCAATCATTTTCCAACGACCGTTGGCATCAGCCAAACGCCTCATGCCCCATAATTTTCCTGGGCTTAATTTCAGCATGATGAGTTTCCTAATAAGTGCATAACTTCGCTATGAGTTGGCAATTGTTGCCAACCACCAGCCTTAGAACATCTAAGCGTAGCAGCAGCGCTAGCGTACCTTGCTGCATCCATCCAAGTAATTCCACGGCCTAAAGCCAGTGCATATGCACCATGAAAGACGTCACCCGCTCCGTTCGTATCAATAGGGATAATTTTTGGCGCTAAAAATTCATGAATTTTGTCGTTGTCCAAAAAAAGACTGCCCTTACCTCCAAGTGTGACCCCGATAACGCCATCGGCAAATTGAGAAGCAAAACGCAAGCCCTCACCAAGCTCTAAACCTTCAGTAAATAAAGCCAATCCACGTTCTGAAAAAATAACATGATTGGCCAAAGGAACTAACTCCTTTAAAGCAGCAATATCACCTGCATCAGCATCTAAAACACGTGGGATATTCAAATTTTTAGCTGCAAGAAAGAGTTTTTTGGCTCCTTCAACCCAACGAAAGTCTGCATGAACAGCGCTTACGTCTTTAAGACGATCAAGTTCAAGCCAGTCAGCTGACGATTCAAGTCTCCCTGGGTATACCGCAAGCATTCGCTCACCGGCGCCATCAACAATCACAGCGGATATAGGAGATTGTGCGTTCTGTGTTTTTTTAACCTTTGTCGAAACGCCACGCAAATTAAATGCTTCGATTGCATTTCTGCCAATTTCATCGTCACCTACACGACCCCAAAATTCAACGTTACCACCTAATGCGGCAATAGCTGCAGATGCTGTTGCCGCCATACCACCGAATTTATCTTCATAAGATTCTGCTGTTATTTTTTGAGGCGCAGAAGGGATCTGCTTGACGTAAAAAACAATGTCTTTCACAACCATGCCCAAACAAATGATTCGGGTCATGAAATCCTTAAACCATTTTCAGAATTGAACAAGTGTTGTTCTGTCAAATTCCACGACAAACCAACTTCATCATTCAAATTAAGTTCTGAATCCCCAATCACGCGTACTATCAATTTTTCTTGGCCAATTAGAACAGTCAATAAAGTATCAGAACCAAGAGGTTCAATAAGAAAGATATTTCCAATAAGAAATCCTGAATCAACACCTTTTGTAATTTGTAATTTTTCGGGCCTGATACCTAAAACAGCAGGGCCCACATATTCTTGAGTGAATTCCAGTTTTTTACCATTCAGCAAATCAAGATGCGTCTTATCCAATTTGACAGGAATAAAGTTCATTGGTGGAGAACCCAAAAAGCCGGCTACAAAATGCGAAATAGGTTTGTGATAAAGCTCTAAAGGTGTACCAACTTGTTCGATATTTCCTTTATTCAAAACAACGATTCGATCCGCCATTGTCATTGCTTCAACCTGATCGTGCGTTACGTAAACAGAGGTTGTTTTAAGTCTTTGATGTAAGGCTTTAATTTCAGAACGCATATCAACTCGAAGTTTTGCATCAAGATTAGAAAGCGGTTCATCAAACAAAAATACCTGAGGATTTCTGACAATTGCACGTCCCATTGCTACTCGTTGTCTTTGCCCCCCTGACAGTTCCTTTGGCTTTCTTTCAAGCAGATGCTCAATTTGCAAAATTGAAGCTGCCTTATGGATGCTTTTTTCAACCTCTTGTGAATCGAAGCCGCGCATTTTCAATCCAAAACCCATATTTTTTCTCACGGACATATGGGGGTACAAGGCGTAGTCTTGAAAAACCATCGCAATATCGCGCTTACTTGGGTGCAAGTCATTCACAAGTTTTTCGTTGATGAAAATTTGTCCTTGATCAAAACTTTCTAAACCAGCAATCATTCTTAAAAGAGTAGACTTCCCGCAACCAGAAGGCCCCACAAAGACCAAAAATTCACCATCACGAATTTCAACGCTAAGGTCATGAATTACATGCACGTCGCCATAACTTTTTTTAACATTTTTTATTAAAACACCAGTCATAAAGGTCTCATTCTTGAAAGTTTAGTTGTGGCTTTATCCGACTGCCTGCTGCGAACTCTACAAATAGCTCAGAAAGTTGATCAAGTGAAACTTGAGCATCAACCATTGTTTCAAATTTACTTTTATTTCTTCTTAGAATTTGAATGTTGTCCTCATACTCATTGATTGGGAAATAAAACGAACGTATGTAGTAAAAATCTTTTCTTCGAATTGCTTTAGTTTCCTCAATCTTCCAAGAGTCTGCCTCACCCAGCTGAACAACTGC
This sequence comes from Bacteroidota bacterium, assembly GCA_041176605.1. Taxonomy (GTDB): domain Bacteria; phylum Bacteroidota; class Bacteroidia; order Flavobacteriales_D; family Crocinitomicaceae; genus UBA952. Next base: position 7,229 of record JBEDCS010000027.1, on the reverse strand, counting down.
CCCATTTGGTTTGACCATTTCCAAGGCCATTTGCCTACCAGAATCACGCCCGCTGCATTCAAGTACAAGGTCGTACAAAGCCGGTTTTTTATCTGCAACCAAAGCATGTGCGCCAAGAGACTCTGCAAATTCAAGTCTTAATGGGTTTGGATCAAAAACGCAAATATCGGAAAATCCGGAATCCTGCAAAACCAAAATGCCGCCTAAACCAATAGGCCCTGCACCAAGCACTAAGGCCTTTCCTTCACTTGCAATTTTTTTCGCCAATCGAATGCCGTGTGCTGCGGTTCCTATTGTGTCCAGAAGCAAAGGCGCCAAATGCGTCGGTATGTCTTGTGGAACAGGTAGCAAGCACTGTTCAGGAACTGCCAAAAATTCTGCGTAACCACCTGCACGTTGCCAACCAATTAGTTCGCTTGCATTTCGACATAAATTCGTATGACCGGCTAAACATTCTTCACACTTGCCACACCAAACTGGAATATAAGCAAGGCATCTAGCTTTATAAAGGGGGTGGTTCTTACTTTCAACTACTCCAACTATTTCATGGCCCGGTGTAACTGGCCACCCATTCCGCCATGGGCGTAAATCACTTCCACACAAAGAGCAAGCGGAAACTCGCAGCAGGACTTCATTATTTTCAATCACTGGCATTTCTGCTGTGACGATTGAAATATTGCCTTCAGGGTTAAATTTGGCAACTCTCATTTCTTATCCCTTGACAGCGCCGAAGGAAAGCCCTGCCACCAATTTTCTTTGAATTAGAAATGTCAAGATGATTGGGGGAAGTGCAATAACTGTTGCAGCCGCCATAAGTGCCCCCCAGTTGGTAACGCCCTCTCCAATAAAATTAAACGACGCAACAATTGCCGTCTTTGAACTAATTCCTGAAAGAGCCAAAGCAAAAAGAAAATAATTCCAAGAGAAAATAAACGACAAAATAATTGCAACAATTAATCCTGGCATAACGATTGGTAGAGCTATCAAAGTTAAGATTTTTAAACTACTACAACCATCAATTTGAGCACTCTCTGTTAACTCTCTTGGCAACCCATCAAAATGTGGCAACATTGTCCACAACGCAATTGGCAAAGTTATCACCGCATGAGTGATGATCAGAGCTGCATGCGTGCCTGACAGCCCAACATTTGAAAACATGATGAACCAGGGAAGTAGGAACAAAGTCCCAGGCGCCATTCTTGCGAAAAGAGTAAGGGTGGCTGGCCAAGTCATGCGATGCCAAGATATGGCATAAGCAGCTGGAAGCGCTAGTAATAAGCCGAGTACTGTTGAACCGCCAGCAACATAAAAACTATTTAAAGTGTTTTCTAAAAAATCTGTTCTTGTGAAAAGGTGCTGATAATTTTCCAATGTTGGCGTGAAAAATAGTTCAGGTGGGTATTTTGTAATTTCAGTTCGGTTTTTGAAACTTGCAAGAATCATCCAAGCAATAGGCGCAAAAAGAACGATGCAAAGCACGATCACTTGGAGTGACATTAAATATCGCATCAGCGTTTTCATTACCAAGTCACCTTCTTTCGAAATTGAGAAAACACCAGCACAACTCCAAACACAATTGTGCTAAGAGTAATCATCAGTGCTGCTGCATAGCCAATGTCTGTAAATTCAAATGCTTTTCGATAAGCATAGATATTCAATGTTGATGAAGCATAGCCAGGGCCGCCTTGAGTAGTGATATAGATAACATCAAAGAACCTGAGTAAATCTACGCTTCTAAGTACGGCAGCCGTCAAAATAGTGGGGCCCAACAAAGGCAGCGTAATGTAAATAAACTCCCGCCAACCGGTGGCACCGTCAATGGCTGCAGCTTCGTATATCTTGGTGGGCAGCGATTGAAGTCCGCCTAGAACGATTAATGCGACAAAAGGTGTCCATTGCCAAGTGTCAATTAATACAACGGTGTAAATCACATAGTCAGTTGACGCTAAAAATAGACTTGTAGGAAGGTTTGCCGCTTTAAGCAAGTAATTGGCAACTCCCATTCCCGGATCAAGTATCACAATTGACATCATGCCAATCACGACAGGGGGGAGCATGAAAGGCGACACCATGACAGTTCTGACCAAACCCCTCATCAGTTGCACTCTGTGCAAAAGCATACCCAGTCCAACGCCAAGGATAAGTTGCAGAATGAGCGCTGTGATGTACAGAATAAATGTTAATTTAATCCCGTTCCAAAATTGCTCATCTTGAATCAATGCTGTGTAATTTCCAATTCCAATGAATTTAACAGCTTGACCTATTCTGTAATCTTGAAGGCTCAACCAAAATGCATACCCTAATGGGAAGATGACCATCAGAACTACAAAAATCACAGCGGGCAGCATTAACCCATGGAGTGATGCTGCGCGCTGTGCCTTCATTTTGTAATTACTGAAGTTTTGCAAGTTCTACATCAACTTGACACATTGTATCTTTCGCGTTTCCTTGGCCAAGGAATATCTTTTGGATACCACCACCCACCAATTCTCGTGCCTCAACAACGCGACTGGTAGGAGGATAGGAAATTGCCGTTCCTGTTTTACTGATTTCAATTAAAGAATTTGCCCAAGACTGACGAATTGGAAGTTCTGTAGTCCAAGTTTTAAAGTCTGGGCCATTGAAGACGGAGGTTCTTGGTGGTGCTACACCGTTTTTAACCAGTCGTGCTTCCATTTCCGCGCTGGTTGCCCATTGCAGAAAATACCAAGCAGCGTCTTTTTTGGTGGAAAAATTAGAGACTGAAACACCCCATCCAAACACGATTGGCTTTGAAATTCCTGTCGCCTTACCTTTGGGCAAAACCTTCACACCAATGTCTTGATCACGTCCTGGGAACTTCATAATGTTGGCAAACTCATTAGAAGACTCATGAGTCATAGCCAGTTTGCCCTGCCCTAGCATTTCAATGACTTGGGTGAATGTATGATTTGCAGCACCAGGGGGGCCATAATCTTTCAGCATATTGGCATACAACTCTGCGCCCTTGACACTGTTGGCGCTACACAAACTGGGCTTGCCATCTGAGCCCGAAAAATTTCCACCACTGTTGTATATAAAGCTCGATACCGCATATGAAATTGCACCACGAATACCGCGTGCCGCCCAAACAACTGCATCGCCTTTAGCTGGACATGCTTTTAATTTTGCAGCGGCTTCTGGCAAATCTTCAAGAAACATTGGCTCAGCCACATTGCATTTTTGGAAAATACTTTTATTCCAATAAAAAAGAGGGCCTTCTAGATTGATGGGCAATCCAACCAATTTTCCACCAATTGTTTCTGCATTACGCAAGCCTTCACCAAAATCATTGAAGTTAAAATCTGGTGCAGTTGAAGCAGAAGAGTTCAGCAAAGGCGTTAGATTTGCATACCATCCGGCTTGATCGTAAATTGCGCCTTCACGAAATTTCAATGACATGAACACATCTACATCACTAGATTTAGCTTGCATCATGGTATTGAGCCTAGCTCGAAATTGTTCCTCATTGAAGATTTCAACTCTCAGTCTAATTCCAGTCTTTGCAGCAAAGTCACCTGACATGTCCTTGATCGCTTGAGACCACGGATGGTTATTCAGTAACAAATTGAGCGTTTGCCCATCATGTTTTTTCCAATTGAAAGCTTGCGCCATTGCTGCTCCACTGCTGAGCAGTAATGCGGCGGCTGAAGCCAATACAGTTAATGCATTTCTCATACTTGTCTCCTTTTATTCAAAATTTCACTTACACAATTTACCTATCAAGAAGCGGTATAGCCACCATCCACAGGAATGGTTACCCCATTAATAAGATTTGATGCTGGGGAAGCAAGAAAAATTGCAGTTCCCGCTAACTCCTCTGGATCGGCCCATCTTTTATTGGGCAAACGATTCATCAACTTCTCATTAAATTCTGGATTTTCTCTGCCACCACGACTGATTTCGGTTGCAATCCATCCTGGCGCAATCGCATTGACACGAATTCCGTCTTCAGCATAGGCAAGAGCTAATGATTTTGTCAGTCCAACAATTGCAGTCTTTGCTGATGCATAAGCTGGAACCTGTGGTGCTCCAAAATAGCTGTACATCGAGGCGATGTTGATGATGCAGCCTTTGGTTGCTTTTAGATGTGGCCTGAAGGCTGCGGCTAATCGAACATTTCCAAACAAGTGAATATCGACAATATTTCGAAATACTTCTGGTTTGTGCTCCTCCCAGCGAATCAATTTGCCAGCGCAGTGAATAAGCACATCTAGTTTGCCTATCTTTTTTGCAATGGCCTCAACTGCTTCATCGCTGGTGACGTCCAATTGTTCATAACGGGCGCCGGCCATAACTAAATCATCAGGAGGGGGTTTTAAATCCGTAACCGTAACTTGAGCGCCATTCAACAAAAAAGCTTTTGCGAATGCACTTCCGATTCCTCCACACCCCCCACTGATTAACACGTGCATGCCGGTCACCGAGAAACTTAAAGGATTCATACTGCTCTCTAATGTTGATTGGATTCATCAGACTTTATGCGTCATGTTTCGTTTTCGCAAGTCAATTTTCGAGTTCGAAACATGAGGATTACCCTAACTATTTCACAAACTTCCGGACTCTGGACGCTCAAATGCTAGTCAGATCAATTGCCAAGTATCAATCGGCTCCATTGGCTTTCAAGTTGCGGCGAAGAAGCAGCAATACGACGAGACTCATGCCAGATCAAGTTATCCATTGTGAAAACATGTCCACCGGCCTCCCTAATTAAGAGCACGCCAGCAGCTGCATCCCAGCTACCCATGTCATGAGACCAAAATACATCGATCCTGCCTGACGCTAGGTATGCAAGTTCCAGCGCCATGCTGCCCGAGCGGCGAACACCAGAGAGCGTGGACACAACTCGTTCAAACTGTATCAAGTAATCCGGCATTGATGCAGCAGAGGGCTTTGGAAATACTGTGGAAGCAATAGCCAGTTGTAAACGCTCTGTGTTAGCAATTTTTATAGGCTTTCCATTCAATGTGGCGCCTTGATCAACTGCCGCACTGAAGACTTCTTGACGGCAGGGATCAACAATACACGCGGCAATAGGCTCGCCCTTCGCCAGCAGCGCAATGGACACGCTGTACTGTGGGTAGCCACGTAGGAAATTCATGCTGCCATCTATCGGGTCGATAACCCAAAGTAAGTCATCTGTCACCTGCGAATTGGCACTTTCCTCGCCCAGGAATCCATGTTCTGGATATTGTTCGGTAATGCGTGCCTTGAGGTGCTCTTCTATCTGGCGGTCCAGTTCACTTGACCAGTCGCCGGCCGACTTGAATTCGATGACATGGTACTGATCAGCCGCATGTTGGATCATGTGGGCAGCTTCGAGAGCCAAGGTCTTCGCGAAATCTCTGGCATGTCCAGCAAGGTCGATCATTTCATTTCTCGCATTCGTGAGACGTAATCAAAGCTCTGAGTGTCCACAATAGAAGTCCGAAATTCAGCAGGTTTCCGATCAAAGGTGTGCGCTACACGGTCAATGCGCAAAATAGGCGTAGACTCATTCAGGTCAAGCAATCGTGCACTGTCAGCCATGATCAACTCGGCGCGAACCCTTTCATCTGCTTCCACAATCGTAACTCCAAATTCGGCTTGATAGTATCCATAAATGGTCGTGGCTCGTGCAGTGAAGGCTGCTTGATTTAGACCCGGGAACATTGCCTCAGAGATGATAATTTTGTCGTGGATTACAGGTTTGCCTTGCAGGTGTAAGACGTTTTCGATGCGAAATACCGATTGATTGCCATGCAGTCCGAGTGCTTGAGCTTCCAATTGGGTGGCGCGGGACTTGGAAAATTTGTGTAGCAGGACTTCGGGGAATTCACTGGCACCATCTCGAGGTACTATTTTAAAAAACTGGAACATGAAACGTTCTCGATCGAGCTTGCCAACAAAGGTGCCACGTCCCTGCTGACGCAAGAGCACGTGCTCAGCCACCAATTCGTCCACAGCGCGCCGGACGGTGCCAACCGAAACCTGAAAGCGTTGAGCCAAATCTTTTTCGTTTGGCAGGGCCGCACCTGGTGCCGCAGAACCGCACTGGATGTCGTTGATCAGCTGCCGTTTGACTTGGCGATAAAGCATGCAGAAAGTCTTTCAAAAGTACAAATACGAAAAGCCCTAGAAAGACTGGCATCAACTATTTGATGGCCACTGGAGTGGCGGCTTGGTACGTTGGTCAAGCTTCAAATGCGCTACGTGTGATGTCAATTTTGCCCAATTTTTAACAAGAAAATGGCGCTTAGCATGAAACATGCAATCACTAGCGTCTCCGTCACCAGCATCAAAACAGGCTGCCAACCCAACTTTGCGAGTTCACCCAGGCTGGTTTTGACACCGGCAGCGGCAATTGCGATTACCAGGCACCAACGCGATAGGCTGCTAGCCATCTCGGTGACCACCACCGGCACCCAGTCCGTACTTGCCAATACAACCAGTACCATGAAGCCAATCAGAAAGCTTGGCACCAAGGTAGGTATTTTTTGGGTCCTCTGACTTGCGTCGTTCGGGCTTAGCCATTTGCGGTAGCCAAATGCAATCAGCATCACCACTGGCAGCAACAAAACAACACGAAACAACTTGACTACCGTAGCTGTATCACCTGCTTCTTGTCCCATCATCATGCCAGCAGCAACCACTTGAGCCACGTCATGGATGGTACTACCCAGAAAAATACCTGATTGAACAGGTGGCGCAGCCATCCAATTCAAAAACAAGGGATAAGCCACCATGGCCAACGTTGACAGCACGGTCACACCAACGACGGCAATCAGGGTAAAGCGTTCGTTTTCTCGCGTTGGCGGGAGCACTGAAGCGATAGCCATAGCTGCAGATGCACCGCAAATGCCTACTGCCCCCCCAGACAGTAAGCCTTCCGATACGGGTCTTCGTAAAGCCCTTGCTAGCAAAAGACCAGATGCGATGGTGATGCAAACCGCCAACACTAAGACCAAGCCCACATGAGCACCTAAATGCGTTAGTTGTCCGAAAGAAATGCGAATGCCTAACAAGGCAACACCAAATCTCAGCACGGTGCGGGCGCAAAAGTTGATGCCAACAATGTTGCCTGCTTGTTGCGACAAAAAATGAAGAGACAGTCCAATTAACAGGGCATAAAGCAGTTGTGGCCCGCCGTAGTGGTCAGACAAAAAGGTCGCGGACAGGGCGATAACGGTGCAAATCAGAATGCCGGGAGCGTGTGTTTGCAGTTTGATGCT
>JBEDCS010000026.1:0-3335 GCA_041176605.1 Bacteroidota bacterium | reverse complement strand
GTGGAGGCAATGATCATGTGTCCTGTGGAAGAAATAGGCAAAAACTCGGTCAGGCCTTCAATGATGGCCAAAATAATCGCTTCGAAAAAAGTCATGGATTAGGCGTCTTGGTTGTCTTTTTTGTTGCGTTTCATGATGGCGTAAAAAATCACGACATAACCTGCAACAATCAACATAGGAGAAATAGTGATGCGTATGGTGCTGAAGAGTTCTTCTTCTTTGAAAACTTTAGGATCATCGGAGCCGCCGCCGATCATGAGCAGAAAACCGAGGATGTTAATGGCAAGACCAATATAGAGCCACTTGTAATTGGCTGGGTCAAATCCGAAGTGTTTGATAGGTTCCTTCATAGCTTAGTACAAATCATCTAATTTCATACGAAGATACTTGTTTAGCGCAAACCAAGTAGAAATCATGGTAATAAAAACGCCAATCAAGAATAAAAGGCCAACTAAAAACAAGAAACTATCTAAGGTGTAAGAAATTTCAATGGTGTCTAATAAGTTGTTGAGGCCGTAAAATACAGTCAGCAAAAGTGCCAAACCAATCAAAGAGGAAATGAGGCCTTGAAAAAGTGCTTGACCCAAGAATGGTTTGCGAATATACATGGCTGTTGCGCCAACAAGCTGCATCGTTTTGATGGTGAATCTTTTCGAATAAAGCGCGAGTCTGATGGTATTGTTGATCATGGCCACCGCAATAATGATCAAGAGCAAAGCCACTGCTAAAAACAAAAGTGCAAACTGCTTGAAGCCTAAATTGACATTAGAAACACTCGACTTGTCATAATTGACTTCATCGATTTCGTCCTTGAAACGCGCAAATAATTTACGCTTGATACCTGCCATACCTGTTTGGCTCGCAAACTCCATTTTTGGCTTGATACCAATTGTTGGAGGCAAAGGGTTTTCGCTGTCAAATAAAGCCAAAACATCTTTTTCTACTTCGCTTTCTCCGGCAAATTCTTGAATGGCGCGCTCCGGAGAAATAAAGAAAACATCTGAAAACTCTGGCCAAGACTTGAGTTCTTCTTCGATTTGTTTGATGTCAGCGTCGTTGAGGTCAGACTTGAAAAAGATATCGGCCTGAATGTTCTCCTTGGCTTGTTTTTCAATACTGCGCAAGCCAAAAATACCGCCTAATACAAGCCCTATCATGAAAATGACGAGTGAAATTCCGATTACGGTCGAGACGTATCCTGTCCGGATGCCGCGTTTGCTGTAGATATCTGCCTTCTTTGCCATGATTCAAAAATACATTTTAGAATGCCTGCTTATGAACACACCCTTATTAGTTTTTAAGACTGAAATGTTTATTTAGTTACTTGGATTCATTTTGGCATTGATTGTCCAGCCAATAACTGCTGCGCGTTGTTTGGCTTGCTGCGCAATTTCACCCTCAAAAAGTTCATCAATCGTTTCATTAAAAAGTGCCAGCCAGCGATCAAAATGTTGCTTTTGAAGGGGCATTTTCAAATGTTTTTCAGTTACATTGGTCGTGTATCCTTGCTCCGAAAGCAGGGCAAAACGCCAAAATTTTTCCATTTGAGGGAGATGTGCTGAGAAATCCAGTTTTTGAAAAAAGGGTGCCAATTGCTTGTCTTGTAATACTTTGTCGTAAAAGGTACTCACGAGTTGGTGGATATCGGCTGACGTTTCTAGTTGTTTCATATTCAAATTTACAGCGAATTTTTGCTTAATTTAGGAACCTCATGCGCATAGTTTTATTCTTTTTTTTCGTAACTTATTTGCTTCCGCAAATAGCACGTGCTCAGGCATTTTCCGGGAACATGAAGCCCAGCATCAAACAACAGAATAAGGGTGCAAATTGTCCACCACCAACGCACACCACCTACCTAGAGCTCAATAATGTCAGGGCTATGGTACATACCGCCGGTAATCTTTGGCAAATTCCTAACCAAAATTATTCGATGTATGAAGTGCCTAAAAACTCAGGCATCAACGCGCTTTTTACTGCAGCGCTTTGGTTAGGCGGAACAGATGTCAACAACCAACTAAAACTTGCTGCATTGCGCTACCGAAACGGTCAAGATTACTGGACTGGGCCGCTCACAAAAGTCTTCGCTGAAACCACCTATGAAAACTGTAGCAAATTTGACAAGCATTTTGTGTCTAGTCAGGATGAAATACGCGAATTCAATGCATGGTATGAAGCTGGTATTTACGACCAACAAAACGGCACTAGCACCCAATCAGACTTATTTCCCAACTATAAAGTACCTGACATCATCAAAGATTGGCCGGCGCATGGCGATGTTTCTCAGGGCCAAGACTATTATTTAGCGCCTTTCTACGACTACAACAACGACGGTACCTATAATTGGGAAAACGGCGATTTCCCGTGGTACGACATCAAAAAAACCAAAGACTGCAGCACAGAAAGGAAGATTTCCTTGTATGGCGACCTCAACTATTGGTGGGTCATGAACGACAAGGGAAATATCCATACAGAAACGGGGGCAGACCCAATTGGCATGGAAATCAGGGCGCAAGCATTTGCTTTTGCTTCAAATGACGAAGTCAATAATATGACTTTTTACAACTACGAACTCATCAACCGTGGTACACAAACGCTCTACAACACTTACTTCGGGTTTTTTACCGATGGTGCATTGGGCGATCCTTATGATGACTACGTAGGTTGCGATGTCAACCGTGGCTTGGGTTATTACTACAACGGAGACAACTATGATGGCGACAACTCAGGTTTCAAGGGCTACGGCTATTCTCCGCCCGCAGTTGGTGTCGATTTCTTTGAAGGCCCTTACCAAGACAACGACGGCATTGATAACGCATTTGGCATCTGGGACAACGAAGCCCTCAACGGCATTGGATATGGTGACGGTGTTGCTGATAACGAGCGCTTTGGGATGCGGCGTTTCCTATATTACTCGAATACCACCAATGGTGCCAACCCAAATCAAACAGACCCAATCAATGCTGGGGACTATTACAATTAGTTGCGCGGTTACTGGACAGATGGCACCATATTCGTGTATGGCGGCAGCGGGCATATCTCTGACCCTGAGGCCGATCCAAACGTGCCCTGTGATTTCATGTTTCCAGGAAACACAGACCCGCTGGGTTGGGGCACCGGCGGTAATCCGCAAGCTAACTGGACCGAACAAACCGCCAACAACACACCCAATGACCGCCGTTTTGTGCAATCTGCCGGGCCATTTATTTTAAAGCCCGGGGCGGTCAATAATATTACCGTTGGTGTTGTTTGGGCGCGCTCAGGTGCGGGTGATCCATTTGCTTCTGTAGAAACTTTGCGCCGTGCCGATGACAAAGCCCAAGCGCTTTTTGAAAACT
>JBEDCS010000025.1:0-10332 GCA_041176605.1 Bacteroidota bacterium | reverse complement strand
CTCGAAGAAAAAATCTACCTTCGTAAACCTGAGGCCTTGCAATAAACATGTTTGGTAAGCGCATCCTTCTAGGTATTTCTGGAGGTATTGCCGCCTACAAAACAGCCTCCTTAGTACGCTTGCTCAAAAAGAGTGGGGCAGAGGTTCGTTGCGTGCTCACTCCATCAGCTGCTTCATTTATCAGTCCGCTTGTATTAGCCACACTTTCTGAAAACCCAGTTCACATCGAATTCTGGAATAAAGAAACGGGTCAATGGACAAACCACGTTGAACTCGCTTTGTGGGCCGATGTCATGCTCATTGCACCCGCCACCGCCAATACCATTTCCAAAATGGCGCATGGTGCTTGTGACAACTTGCTGCTAGCTTGCTATTTATCTTTAAAATGCCGCTGCATTGTTGCGCCAGCCATGGACCTCGATATGTATCAGCATCCCAGTTTCAAAAGAAACTTGGATACCCTCGTTCAAGATAAGGTCAAGGTCATTGCTTCAACTTTTGGTGCATTAGCGAGTGGTTTAGAAGGACAGGGCAGGATGGAAGAACCGGAAAACATCTGTCAATATGTGGCTGATTTTTTTGTACAGCAACAAAATGAAGTCAAGGTAGCGCAACAAAAAATACTCATTACAGCAGGCCCAACCCTAGAGCACCTTGATCCTGTTCGTTATATCTCCAATCACTCAACGGGTGCGATGGGTTTTGCCCTTGCACAAGCGGCTTTGCAACAAGGTCATGAGGTCTTGCTGATCACGGGGCCCACGCGTTTGAATTTATTGCATCCAAAATTGACAAGAATAGACGTTCAAAGTGCCGAACAAATGCTAAGCGCTGTAAAGGCTCATTGGGCTCAAATGGACCTCGGTATTTTTACGGCCGCAGTGGCTGATTATCGACCGGCTCAGGTCTCTAATACAAAAATCAAGAAGCAAGAGGAACACTTAAGCTTAGATCTTCTGAAAAATCCGGATATTTTAGCTTGGGCCTCCGCAAACAAAACCACACAAAAAGTGGTCGGATTTGCACTTGAAACAAATAATCAGGAAGAAAATGCGTTAAAGAAACTGAGCGCCAAAAACCTAGACTACATTGTATTGAATTCACCACAAGAAGGTATCAGCGGATTTGGCTCAGCAACTAATATTATTACTATCTTCGGAGCTAAGGGCCAACGCATAGCTTTACCATTAATGTCAAAGTTAGCCGCTGCTCAGGCTTTGCTAGAAATTCTCGATGAAAAGACACATGAAAAATAGTCTGTTTGTATTGTTTTTAACTTGTTTTTCAAGTTTTGCAGATGCGCAAGAACTCAATTGCCAAGTCAATATTGTTGTCAATAACAAGGTTGAAGTGAGCTCTACGGAGCAAGAAATCATCAATCAGATGAAACAGAGCATCACCGAAATCATGAACAACACTGCCTGGACCAAAGACAAATTCAAGACCGAAGAACGCATCAATTGCAATATTCAAATACAGATTCGTGAAATCCCGGCTACTGGTGCTTATAAGGGAGATATTCAGGTTTCTAGCGTAAGGCCAGCCTTCAATAGCAGCTATAATTCCACCGTTTTCAACTTCCAGGACGAAAACTTTCAAGCAGGGTTTTCCAGAGGAGCCGTTTTAAATTACGTTCCCAATCAATACCGTGACAACCTTACTTCCATATTAGCATTCTATGCCTATTTCATCATCGGCATGGATTACGATTCTTTCTCGCCAAAAGGTGGAACGCCTTATTTTCAAGAAGCTCAGCAAATAGTAACACTTGCCCAAACCGGAGGAGCTCCGGGCTGGAAGTCATCGGAAAGCAGCAAAAGAAATCGTTTTTATTTGGTTGACAACATGTTACAACCAGTTTTTGAACCTTATCGCACTTGCCTTTACATGTACCATCGTCAAGGGCTCGACCAGTTATACGATAAAAAAGCAGAAGGAAAAAAATCGATTGTTGCCGCATTGAATTTATTAACACCAATTATGGCAACCCGTCCAAATACAGTGAATATTGTAAGTTTCTTATTTGGGAAAACCACAGAACTTACGAATGTTTTTTCCGATTCTGAACTCAAAGAAAAACAAGATTTAGTAAACATGCTGAAAAAACTAGATCCAGCAAACGCAACTCGTTACAACTCAATTCTTGAATAATGTTGCTGTACTTGCGCATCCAAAATTTCGCGCTCATAGACGACGTCACCTTAAGCTTTGAAAAAGGCTTTAGTGTGCTTACTGGTGAAACCGGATCTGGTAAATCCATCATTTTGGCTGCAACCAATCTCATCCTCGGCGAAAGAGCTGATCTCAAAATCATCGCTACTGGCGCCAAAAAAGCGGTTGTCGAGGCACAATTTGAAATTCCGGCAGCGCTCAAAACCTTTTTTGACCAAAATGAACTGGATTTTGAAGACAAAAGTATCATTCGCAGAGAAGTACTTTCTGAAGGAAAATCGCGCGCATTTATCAACGATACACCGGTACAGCTCCATGTGCTTAAAGCTTTAACCGAGCAATTCATTCAGATTCATTCACAGTACAACACGCTCGAATTAAAGTCAAAAAGCTATCAACTTCAGTTGCTCGATGTTTTATTAGGTTTGGAACAAGAGCGCAAAGCATTCGAAAAAGTTTATCAGCACTACGCGCACTTAACAGAACTCAGACTCCATAAAGCACAAGAATTAGCTCAATTTCAGCAGCAACAAGACTTCAATGCTTTTATGTTGCAAGAACTTGAAGCACTGCGGCTGCATGATCCTGCGCTTGAAACCCTCGAGCAGGACCTCGAGCGTTTTGAATACGGCGAACAACTTCAAGTAGCTTATGGCAGCATGGAAAACCTACTTCAAGAAAACGGGGTCTATGACCAACTTTACCGCCTGAAACAAGAGCTAGAAAAACCAAGACGCATCGATGGTGTGTTGCAGCAATATTACGAACGGATGTCTGCTATGCTCATTGAGCTCAAAGAACTTGCTCATGATGCCGCAGCCTACGCTGAGCAAGAACTGGATCAAGCGCAGCAACAAAAGCTCTTGCAGTGGCAAGATCAGTTGAATACATGTCTTTTGAAACACCGCGTTCAAAATATTTCTGAATTACGCGCCGTATTTACAGACCTCTCTACTAAAGTGGGTAATCTGCAAGATCTCGAACAACAACTCGTTGAGCTCGACGCAGCGCTTGACCAATCAAAGATGGAGGTGGAGCAATTGGCCCTTCAATTGCACCATAAAAGAGTGGCAGGTGCTCCGCAAATTAGCGAACGCTTGCAAAAGATACTCCATGGGCTTAAATTACCGCACACAACCCTTACCTTTCAATTGAATGAAAGTAAAGAGCTTCAGAGCAATGGTTATACACAAATTCAGTTGCTGTTTTCTGCCAATTTAGGGCATCAGCCCGTTGCAGTTGAAAAAGCAGCAAGTGGCGGTGAACTTTCGCGTTTAATGCTGGCCCTTCAACAAATGGTTTCAGAGAAGAAGTCATTACCGACTATTATTTTTGATGAAATTGACACAGGGGTTTCGGGTGAAGTAGCCCTCAAAATGGCGAGTCTTTTGCAAGAGATGTCAAAGAATGGGCAATGTTTGGCCATCACGCACTTACCACAAGTTGCAGCCAAAGCAGCACATCATTTCAAGGTCAGCAAAGAATTGGCTGGTGAGCGCATGCTCACATCAGTCACGACCTTAAACCTTCCGGAACGTCGCATTGAAATTGCGCGCCTCATGAGTGGTGAACAAATCACCGAGGCTGCCTTACAACATGCCGACAATCTTTTAGCTCAGTAGCCTATGTTGGAAATGAGTCAGCAAAAATTTTCTTATCCACTGACGCACGAGGCTTCTATTTTGTTGATCGGAAGTTGTTTTTCAGATGAAATTGGGCAACGATTTGTTCAAAATGGTTTTCAAGCAACGGTTAATCCGGGTGGTACAATTTTTCACCCCATTGCGTTGGCAAAATTACTTTTATTTGCCTGCCAAGAATCTCAAAATCTAAGGGTTTGTCAAAGAGATGATATTTGGCTCAGTTGGGATCTATCAGGGGGCTTTTATGCATTATCTGAACAAGAGTTACAAGCTAAAATGCAGGAACTCCGAATCAAACTGTTCAACGACATCCAGCAAAGCACTCATCTCTTCATCACTTTTGGCACGTCTTGGGCTTATCGGCTTCAAGCAGATCAAAATTTAGTAGCCAATTGCCATAAACATTCCTCTGATCAGTTTTCAAAAGAGAATTCAAGCGTTGAAGAAATGCTTCATGTTTGGGTAGAACTCATCGAGCAAATTAAAAGGCTCAACCCTGAAATAAAATTCATCTTTACGGTGAGTCCGGTTAGGCACAGCAAAGATGGCTTACATGAAAACAACCTGAGCAAAGCCCGTTTGTTTCTATTGGTCGAACAACTAATGACCTTTAGCAATTGTCATTATTTCCCAGCCTTCGAACTGGTCAATGACCAATTGCGAGACTATTTGTTTTTCAAAGAAGATGGTGTTCACCCAAATACCAAAGCGACAGATTTTGTTTGGAATTTCTTCAAGCACAATTACCTAGAACCCGAGACACAATTACTACTCGATGAATGGGAATCATTGCAAGTAGCTATGAGGCATCGAATCATGTATCCGGATAGCAAAGCTGGCATTTTGCATCAGGCGCAGCTCAACAAACGACAAGAAGATTTCTTTTTAAAACACCCACAGCTTAGGCCCACTCAGCCTTAAATTGCTTTAAAAAAAGCAACATGAATTCGTGACGTTCGGCGGCGAGCTTTTGGGCGCTTTTGGTTTCCATTCGGTCTTTGAGCAAGAGCAGTTTCTCGTAAAAATGATTGATGGTATGCCCTTGGTCTTGCGCATATGCCTCTTTGCTGCTATGAAGTGTTGGGCTGATTTCAGGAAGGTAAAGGGCTCTGTTTCTGCTACCACCATAAGCAAAAGCTCGGGCAATTCCGATGGCACCAATTGCATCGAGTCGGTCGGCATCTCGAACAATTTGACCTTCAAGTGAAGTAGGGCTGTCCGTGACAAGCGCACCTTTAAACGATACGACTGAAACTACCGCTGCCACTTTATTGGCGAGCTCCTCTGGGCAGGTAAATTGTGAAAGCAGGTCTAGCACCACTTTAGGGCCAGCCTCAAAATCGCCTCCATTGTATTTGTGATCTGAAATATCGTGTAGTAGGGCCGCTAATTCAATGACGAGTGGGTCACCACCTTCGTGCTGTTGGAGTAGGAGTGCGGTGCGCCTCACGCGATCGATGTGCTGCCAATCATGGCTACCTTCTTGCGCTATAAATTGAGCTTTAACATGTTGCTCAACTTTTTGAAGAAGCCCGTTCATTAGATTTTTTGAAAGCGTTGACGCGCGATACTTCCATTGGCGCTTACTTCAATGAAATAAGTACCTGCAACTAGATTTTTAATGTCGATTGTGGATAGCGAGCAACTCAATATTAAATTCCCAAAAAGATCGTAGATGCGGCTTTCCGTATAGCCTTTGACAGATTGGATATTTAAAACTTCAGACGTTGGATTCGGGTAAATATGCAGCCAATCCTGAGCTATATTTTGAACACTTACAGGATCATCAATCATGACTTTAATGTCATCTAAATATAGGATGTAGTTATCGATGCCACGTAATACAAATGCAACATATATTGTAGAATCGTTGTAGCCTTGTTCACTAAGATTTACTTGTCTGTAGGTCCATTCAAAATTTTCTTCGTTGACATTCCCGATGGTATCTGTAAAAGCACTTGGGTCTGTGGTAGTGCTTGAAACCAAAACCAAGTAGTCATCGGGATAAGAGGGGTCATGGGATTTTGCCTCCCAACTTAAATAATTACCGAAGCTACCCAAAGTAAGTTCAGGTGTGATGAGCCAACGGTTTGCTGTGTCGGCATTTAAAAAATAAGAACTTGCTGCGGCTACCGTATCCAAAGCGTTTTCAGGGTCAGTGGTGATGACCCAGCCAGTAGCAAAAGACTCCATACCTACAGCTGGGGCTTGGTTATCGAGGTTGAGCAGGGTGTAGTTACTCGGGATTCCGGTTTGAAAATTGGTATTGAGTAGTTCGGTTTGAGCAAAAGCACTCAGGTTACAAACAAGGATCAAGAGGAGTAAATAGCGATAGTTCATGTCGTAAAGATAATAAAAGTGTTAGTCAACGAGTGTAATGAGAATTTCGTTGAACTCTTGATAAAAGACGTCAAACTCTCGGAGATGTTTCTTGAAGAAGGCATAAATTTTTGGCCAATCTTGTTGGTCATAGAAATTAGCTCCTTCAAGCACCCAGAAAATACGGCCAATGGTTTGTCCTTCGTTGTTTACAAACTGAGGTTCCCAAATTGTAGCAATGGACAGATTGCTCTCTAGTACGACCTTTAATTCGGTGAGTTGTTCCCAGAATATGGCTTGAATACCTGGATCTTTGAATTGGATGTCGTAACAAATGGATACTTGTTTGCCATCGCAAACCAAACGCAAATAGGTGTTTTTTACTTGCGTTGGATAATTGATCCAATTGACACGTTTGCCAGAAGATGAAAGACAGGCGCGCATGTGGGCTTTGAAACCCATCCAAAATGCCTCATTCCATGCCTTGCGTTCTTCTTTGGGTAACATGAATTATTTGTTCCCTTTGGCGTGATCGGCTAAAAACTGCTGAAGACCGATGTCTGTTAAAGGGTGCTTAACCAATGCTTTGATCGCAGAAAGTGGGCCAGTCATGACATCAGCACCGATGCTTGCGCAATTGATGATATGCATTGGGTGACGCACAGATGCCGCTAAAATTTCAGTGTCAAAGGCATAGTTGTCATAAATCAAACGGATTTGTTCGATGAGTTGTAAGCCATCTGTTGAAACGTCGTCTAGACGACCCAAGAACGGTGAAATATAGGTAGCACCAGCTTTTGCTGCAACAAGTGCTTGACCCGCAGAGAAGATAAGGGTGCAGTTCGTGCGAATTCCCTTTTGCGAGAAATACTTAATAGCTTTCAAGCCTTCAGCGATCATTGGAATTTTAACGACAATATTTTTGTGCAAAGCCGCCAAGATTTCACCTTCTTTCACCATGCCTTCAAAGTCAGTGGCAATTACTTCAGCACTCACGGGGCCATCTACAATATTACAGATGTTGACGTAGTGTTGTAAGATGTTTTCTTGCCCTGTAATGCCTTCTTTGGCCATTAAAGAAGGATTGGTAGTCACGCCATCCAAAATACCCATATCGTGGGCTTCTTTAATTTCATTAAGGTTTGCAGTATCGATAAAAAATTTCATGGGTTTATTTTTTGCGGTTTTTAAGCATTTCTTGTTGTTGGCGTTGCATTTCTTCTAGTTTTTCTTGGAAACGCGATTTTTTCTTTTCCTTAGGGTTGGCGGCGCTGTTTGCTTTGCGCTCAGCCATTTTGAGTTTGAGTTTTTCTTCGTCTACAAAGAAGCGTTTGATAGCCACCATCATTAAAATGGATAGTAAAGTAGAGATGAAGTAGTAATAACTCAGACCAGCAGAATAGTTATTGAAGAAGAAAATCATCATGAAAGGAAAGATGTACATGATTACGCGCATGTCAGGCATCCCTTGCTGCTGTGGTGTTTGCATATTGCCGCTGTTCATGTAGGTGTAGGCGAGGGTAGTGCCTGCCATGAGCAAGGTGAACAAGGAAATGTGGTCACCATAGAATGGGATATTGAAACTGAAATCGAGAATAGAGTCAAATGAACTGAGGTCTTCGGCCCATAAAAATCCTTTCTGACGTAATTCAAATGCCGCAGGGAAAAAGCGGAACACGGCAAGTAGAATGGGCATCTGTAAAAGCATGGGTAAACAACCGGCCAGCGGGCTTGCACCAGATTCGCGGTAAAGTGCCATCATTTCCATTTGCTTTTTCATGGCGTCCTCTTGTTTCGGGTACTTAGCAGTAAGGGCATCAACCTCTGGTTTGAGGATGCGCATCTTAACCGATGAAACAAACATTTTCCACTGAACTGGCATCAAAATAGTTTTGATGATGAGTGTCAGGACTAAAATAGCCCAACCAACAGCCATGCCGTTGTCAACCAACAGATTGAATATAGGTTGTACCGCATATAAATTGATCCAACGGAAAAGCCCCCAACCAAAATTGAGGATGTCGTCATAGCCACTTTCGTAACTTTTCAAGACTTCGAAGTCATTGGGGCCAAAAAACCAGTTGAATTTGACCTTGTTGTCTTGAAAATCAAGCGCTAGGTTAGCGCTGTAGCCCTTGAGGTGAGTCCAGGCTTGTGGATGACCTTCCTTAAAGTTTTGGATGAAAAATTTAGTGCCATTGGTTTGGAATGGTTGCTCTGGCTTCAGAATAGAAGAGAAATAGCTTTGCTTATAGGCTACCCATTTGATGTCTTCTTCGGCTTTTTTAGCTTCACTGCCTGTTTCACTGAGGTAATCTAGGCCGTTTTCGGTTTGCTCATAACAGATTGTTGATACACGGCGTTGCTCTGAAAACAAGCGCTCGGTTTTGCGCAAATCGGCTTCCCAATTTAATAAGGTGTTGTCGAGGATAAAGCCGTTGTTGTCAAGTACTTCAATGGTGTAATCGAGGTCATGGCCTTCGTTGAGCTTGTATGCTTGTCTGATGGTGCCTTGAGAAAATTTGGCTTCAAAAACAGCACTATTGGCAGTTTTTGATACCAATTCAAACAAATAGTTTTTAGTGAAAAGTTTTCCTTTAGCACTACTTAAAATCAATTGATTATAGGCATCGCCTTCTTTGAACAAACAAAGTGCTGCATCTTTCTGGGCGTCAAAGTCTTTGTAAGACTTGTATTTTTTCAAATATACAGCTGAAATCATACCACCTTTTGAATTGAGTTCAATTAAAAGGTTTTCGTTTTCAATTTTTGAAACACTCCCTTTAGCCGCAATCTTTGTTGTAGTTGAAGCATTGGTTGCTTGGAGTGGTTCAACTGCTTTTTCTTTCTTTACAGCTTTTTTACTCGCTGCTTTGGCTTCTTTTTGTTGGGCAGCCTTGATTTCTGCTTCGGAAGGTTGATTCATGACGGAAAAAACCGTGATGATCAGACCGATGAGGACAAGGCCAATGGTTGAATTGCGATCCATGAGATTAATTTGTTTGATGATTGAGCGCCGCTTTCACAAAGCCAACAAAGAGTGGGTGAGGGGCATCTACTGTACTTTTATATTCTGGGTGAAACTGCACACCCACAAACCAAGGGTGGTTTGGAATCTCGACAACTTCGACAAGACCTGTTTCCGGATTTTTACCCGTAGCAATCATGCCTTGCGCTTCGTATTGCGTCAAAAATTCGTTGTTGAATTCGTAGCGGTGGCGGTGGCGTTCGGTAATATTAATAGTTTGATATGCTTTGGCCGCATTTGAGTTTGGCTTGAGCTCACATTTGTAGGCGCCAAGTCTCATGGTGCCGCCCATGTTGGAGATTATTTTTTGTTCTTCCATCATGGAAATAACAGGCGCTTTTGTCTGCTCAGACATTTCTGTTGAATGTGCATCAGAAAGACCAAGTACGTGGCGTGCAAATTCAATGACAGCGATTTGCATACCTAAACAGATGCCTAAGAATGGAATGTTGTTTTCACGGGCAAATTTAACTGCCGCAATTTTTCCATCAATTCCTCTTGAGCCAAAACCAGGTGCCACCAAGATGCCATCGAGTCCTGTTAAGGTGCTGGCAACGTTGTCTTCATCAACCGTTTCAGAGTGAATCCAGCTGAGTTCTACTTTAGTTTGGTTGGCTACACCTGCATGAATAAACGCTTCCGAAATAGATTTGTAAGCGTCTTTTAATTCGACATATTTACCAACTAAACCAATTTTGACGGTGTGCTTCGGGTTTTTGAGTGTATCGAGGAAGGCTTTCCAGTTGTCTAGTTTAGGCGCTTGTTTTTTAGAAAGCCCTAATTTTTCAAGAACCACAGTATCTAATTCTTCTGTTTGCATTAAAAGTGGAACGTCGTATATGGATTCGGCGTCACGGGCTTCAATGACCGCATTGACAGAAACATTACAAAACTTAGCGATTTTTTTGCGCAGGCCTAAATCGAGTTCGTGCTCGGTGCGGCAACACAATACATCGGGTTGTACACCAAGTTCGAGTAATTGTTTAACGGAGTGCTGTGTAGGTTTGGTTTTAAGCTCGCCTGCTGCAGACAAATAGGGGACAAGTGTAAGGTGAACAACGATGCAGTCGTTTTCGTGTTCCCAAAGCATTTGGCGAACAGCTTCCACATAAGGCAAAGACTCGATGTCACCGACGGTGCCGCCAATTTCTGTAATCACGATATCAAATG
>JBEDCS010000024.1:0-14483 GCA_041176605.1 Bacteroidota bacterium | reverse complement strand
AACATAGCGCAAAAATACGCATTAAGTTTCCCAAAATCACTTATATTTGCGTTTCAAATTTGAAACTATGATTGATCAATTGAGCTTTGACGACCTCAAAAACAAGTTTAACCAAAACAAGAACTTTAAAATAGGCACTTATGTAGTAGCCGGTTTACTTGCAGCCATTATTTTATATTTTTCTTACCGCCAATTTATTTGGGGGCCAGCAAATGAAAAATCAAACGATGGTTGGTGGGTAGCCCTCAACTATATTTCAAAAGACTCTACAGACCAAGCAATAAGTGTACTTGAGCCATTTGTCAAAAATAACGACGGTAAAACTGGTGGAGAAATCGGTCAGTTTTTACTCGGCAAGCAGTACATGAAAAAAGGCAAATTTGCGGCAGCACTCAACATGCTTGAAGGCGTCAATCTCAATGATACTTATGTTTCTACCATGTCTTTGGGTCTTCAGGCCGATTGTCATTCTCAAATGAAGCACTACGACAAAGCACTTGAGTTATATCTCAATGCCGCTGACAAAGAAGAAAACGAGTTCACAACTCCTATGTATCTTTTCAAAGCTGGTTTACACGCTGAAAAACTCAACAAAAAAGAAGATGCATTGAGCTACTATCAGCGCATCAAAGACGACTTTCCAAACTACGCAAGTACTAAAACGATTGAGCGCTACATCGCGCGTTGTTCTACCAAATAAACTTATATGGCGACTGCAGGCAAAAATTTATCCGCCTTCGATCCTATTCAATTCTCTAACTGTGCCGATTTTCGAATCGGCATTGTTGTTTCAGAATGGAACGGGCACATTACCGAACGCTTACTCAAGGGTGCTTTAGAGGTGCTCGAGCAAATTGGCCACGACCCAAACAAATGCACGGTTACACGTGTTCCGGGCGCCTTTGAATTGCCTTTAGGTGCGCAGCATTTCGCGAGCAAGGCCGAATACGACGGCGTAGTAGCCATTGGGGTAGTAATTCAAGGAGAAACCAAGCATTTTGATTTCGTTTGTAGCGGCACCACCCAAGGTATTATGGATGTCATGCTCAAACACAACAAACCAGTTGGGTTTTGCTTACTCACAGACAACAACGAACAGCAGTCTCTTGACCGCGCAGGTGGCCAACATGGCAATAAAGGCACCGAAGCAATGGTTGCCGTTCTTCAAATGATTCAAATTCAAAAAGGACTTCGTTTATGACACTCATCAAATCAATTTCAGGCATCAGAGGCACCATTGGCGGCAAAGTTGATCAAGGCCTCACGCCTATCGATGCCGTTAAATTTGCAGCGGCCTACGGCACTTGGTTAGCCGCACAGAATCCGAACCAAAAACTCAAAGTAGTCATCGGCCGCGATGCACGCATTTCTGGCCCCATGATTTCAGAATTGGTCAAGCAGACTTTAGTGGGCTTGGGCATCGATGTCATAGATCTCGGATTATCAACAACCCCTACAGTAGAGGTTGCTGTCCCGATGGAAACTGCACATGGCGGGATCATTCTTACAGCTAGCCACAACCCAAAGCAATGGAATGCATTGAAATTGCTCAATCACAAAGGAGAATTTATTTCTGGTGACGACGGCGCTGCGCTCATGGAGATCGCGAGCAATGAAGCATTTGATTTTGCAGCGGTTGACGACCTCGGAACAATTACACAAAACGACACTTACCTTCAAAAACATATTGCAGCTATTTTAGATTTACCGTTGGTTGATGCCAAA
This sequence comes from Bacteroidota bacterium, assembly GCA_041176605.1. GTDB lineage: Bacteria > Bacteroidota > Bacteroidia > Flavobacteriales_D > Crocinitomicaceae > UBA952. The sequence goes on along the minus strand of JBEDCS010000024.1, from coordinate 12,758 downwards.
GCCATTGCTGCTGCCAACTTCAAAGTGGCGGTTGATGCCGTCAACTCTAGCGGCGGTATTTTTGTGCCTGCCCTTTTAAGAGCACTCGGCGTTGAACAAATTGAAGAGTTGTACTGTGAGCCCACGGGTCATTTCCCACACAACCCCGAACCGCTTCCCGAGCACCTCACAGAATTGTCTGCAACAGTAAAAGCAAAACAAGCACATCTGGGCATTACCGTAGACCCAGACGTCGATCGCTTGGCTTTGGTTTGCGAAGATGGCAGCATGTTTGGCGAAGAATACACATTAGTAGCTGTTTCTGACTACGTTTTAACGCACACACCTGGCCCAACTGTTTCTAATTTATCATCCACACGTGCCTTGCGCGATATCACCGAAAGCAGAGCCTTGCGTTATGAAGCTGCAGCGGTTGGCGAGGTGAATGTGGTTGAAAAAATGAAAGCCATTGGTGCTGTCATCGGAGGCGAAGGCAATGGCGGAATCATCTACCCAGAACTGCATTATGGCCGCGATTCATTAGTAGGCATTGCTTTGTTCTTGAGCCATCTGGCGCACAAAAAAATGTCCATGACTGCCCTTAGAGCAAGCTACCCAAACTACGTCATTTCAAAAAATAAAATCGATCTCGATCCAAAAACGGATGTAGACGCTATATTGGCCAACATGGCGGAGCGCTACAAAGATTTTGAAGTAGACACCACTGATGGCGTCAAGATCTACATTGAAAAAGAATGGGTACACCTGCGCAAGAGTAACACAGAGCCCATCATTCGTATTTATGCGGAATCTAAAGATGAAGCTGCAGCCAATGCGTTAGCGAAACGAATTGTTGCTGAGATTGAAGCGCTTAGCTAACGATTCATTTGCTTGTAATGCTCGTACTTATCTTTGATAAATAAGATAAGTTCCATTTCAGAGGCAGTCTTGATGAATTGCTCGTCTAGATTCAGAAAAGTGATGAATTCATCAAATTCGGATTCTGAAAGTTCAATGATATCAAAAGCTACATAGAGGCGTAAAAGTTCTTGAACAATTTTTCGCTGATCATCTTTATATTGCTGCTCAGCTATCCAGCGTTTGTTTTGTTCTTTCTTTGAAAAGGCTTGATATAAAGCCGTGATTGGACTTTGCAAAACATTAACACCCGTCACTGTTCTGGTTTCCCTAAAGGCTAAGGCCTCGCGTTCTTCTTTGATTTGCTCCAAGGTTTTGAGTGGCCTTACGATAACCTCCTGAACTTCTTGTGGCAGTCGCTCAACAAAAGCTTCAACCTTGCATTGACAGTTTTCATCGGGCTTAGCAATGAATTCATAGACAGGATAACCTTTGGTAGAAAGCGCGATGCGGTCGCCGGGCCTCGCATATACTGAAAAATGCCCGTTTGGCTGGCCAAAAACTCCCCTTCCCGTGGTTTTATTGATGACCATCAGGTTGAAAAAGTTTTGTTGACGCATGGTGTCTAGCACTTTTCCTGAAATAAAAACTTGCTCACATTGGGCATTGAATGCAGTTGGTAGCAAAAGCAGTAGCAAGCGCAGCAAGAGAGAATTGCTATAATTTTTCAAAATACCAAGTAAAGTCATAAGTTGGGCCTAACAACAAGAAGACGGGCAAGATTAAAGAAAGTAACCAAAAAATAATCATGAGCACTTTAAATAACTTACTGGCATCGCGTTCTAAAGGCGCCAACAACACAGCATTGACATGCGCAGCAATTAATTCATTGGCACCTTCACCATGTAGTTCGGCCAACTGAGCCAAGCGCGGTTGTTGATCTAGCAAAGCTCGTTTCAATTGCGCGTAATCAAAATCAGATAAATCTTCATAATTGAGCTCATAGTTGAGCCCAAGTTGGTCTAGATACTGTCGCAAATGATAATTGCGTTGAAAACCGCGTACTTTAAAAGACATCAGTAAGCCAAATCCGAATAAAATCCAGCTTTCGATGCGGTAGCCAACAGCCATCATGAGTAAAGAAGATAGCAGCGAAAAAACCAACAGAAATAAATCGCGCTTGCGCTTCACAAAGAGTTTAAAGAGTTGCCCTCCATCAAGTGGGTCGATCGGAAAAAGATTGATGACATTTAAAAATAAAAACAAAAAACTGAGTTCTAGGAGCCAATCGCTTTGAGTTTGTACCGAAAAATGCAAGCAGACGAGGCCAATCAAGACACCGGGGAAAGGTCCGCCGGCAATGACTAAAAAACTTTCTTTTTGAGAATAATTCAATTTTGAGCCCTGAACAAATGCCCCCATCAACGGAATGAATAACATCCGAAGATCTTGGTACTTGAAGCGCTTCATGAAAAGATAATGACCTAATTCATGAATAAATAGCACCAAGACTAGGTAAAAAACGAAGTCTAGCTGATCGGAGAAAACATAGAGAAAACTCAGTACAAATAAAACGATAGAAAAGGCTGTCAAACCCCAATTTCCTTGAACTTTAACTTTTTCGAGTTGTGGCTTGGATTCATACCAAGAAGAAGGGCCTTGGTCTTCCATGGTTACATGCCGGGCATTCCACCCATTCCTTTGAGCTTGCTCATCATGCCCATCATGTTTCTTGGGTTACTCATGAGCTTCATCATTTTGCGCATTTCTTCAAATTGCTTGAGTAACTTATTGATTTCTTGGACATCTGTGCCGCTACCTTTTGCAATTCTTGCTTTTCTAGACGGATTGAGTAGGCCTGGGTTAGCTCTTTCTTTTGGCGTCATGGATAAAATAATGGCCTCAATGCCTTTGAAGGCGTCTTCTGGGATGTCGACATCTTTCATGGCCTTGCCCATTCCGGGAATCATGCCCATGAGGTCTTTGACATTTCCCATTTTTTTAATTTGCTGCAACTGCGCCAAGAAGTCATTGAGATCAAATTGATCTTTCATGATTTTCTTTTGCAATTTGCGTGCTTCTTCCTCGTTGAATTGCTCTTGTGCGCGTTCTACCAACGAAACAACATCTCCCATCCCGAGGATGCGATCAGCCATTCTTTTTGGATAGAACACATCGAGTGCGTCCATTTTTTCACCGGTACCGACAAATTTGATCGGTTTGTTGACAACAGCCTTGATAGAAAGTGCTGCTCCACCACGTGTATCACCATCGAGTTTCGTCAAGACAACGCCGTCAAAATCGATGCGCTCGTTAAATGCTTTTGCCGTATTGACCGCATCTTGCCCCGTCATGGAATCGACTACAAAAAGTGTTTCTGAAGGCTGAATAGCTTGTTTGAGCGCAGCAATTTCATTCATCATTTGCTCGTCAACAGCCAAACGACCTGCGGTATCGACCAACACGACATTGAATCCATTGCTTCTGGCATGCTGAAGTGCAGCCTGAGCAATAGCTATAGGGTTTTTCTCTTCTTTGTTGGAGAACACCTCTACATCAAGTTGTTCACCTAAGACATGAAGTTGATCAATTGCAGCCGGGCGATAGACGTCACAGGCGACAAGCAAAACTTTTTTACCTTTTTTATTTTTGAGATAGGCTCCGAGTTTTCCGGTAAAAGTTGTTTTACCCGAACCTTGTAAACCAGACATTAAAATAACGGCTGGAGAACCTTTTAAATTGATATCGACTTCGTTGCCACCCATGAGCTCAATGAGCTCTTCGTGGCAAATTTTAATCATGAGCTGCCCAGGTGAAACACTATTAAGAACGTCTTTACCTAATGCTTTTTCCTTGACAACGTTGGTAAAGTGCTTGGCCGTATTGAAACTGACATCGGCATCAAGCAAAGCCCTTCTGACTTCCTTGAGTGTTTCGGCTACGTTAATTTCGGTAATTTGCCCCTGCCCTTTCAGGACTTTAAAGGCTCTTTCAAACTTATCGGTTAGATTCTCAAACATAATGCTTACGTATTGCCACAAAGATACGTAGCAAATTTGAATTGCGCTAAGAAAGCTCCATACTCAACTCGTGTGTTTCAATCAATTTACGCAGGTTGAGTACCGCATAACGCATGCGGCCAAGTGCCGTGTTGATACTAATACCTTCAGATTCTGCGATCTCTTTGAAAGCGCGGTCTTGGAAAAGACGCATGTAAATCATTTCTTTTTGCGCATCAGGCAAGTGCAAAAGCATTTCGTGCAATTGGGCTTTCAATTCATCCAAGCTCGCTTGCTGAACAAAATTGGCATCTTCACTGGCAATGCGGTGAAACACATTGTAATCTTCTGAAATCGAATTTTTTTCGGAAATAAGTCGGTGTTTGCGTTGTCTTCTGAAGTGGTCGATGACCAAGTTATGAGCAATGCGCAAAACCCATGGTAGAAATTTACCTTCTTCTTGATAAGCACCAACTTTCAATTTTTGAATAACCTTCACGAAGGTCTCTTGAAAAATGTCATTGGCTAATTCTGAATCTTTGAGCTTATGATAAATAAACTTAAAGATCGCTTCCTGATGCCTATTTAATAAGACTTCAAAAGCAGCTTCTTGACCTGAAATGTAGGATTTTACTAATTGAGAATCAGAATGTTGTGACAAGACCATAATTTACACTTTTGTGCTGACGTTAAGTTCAACGGTTAAAAGTAAATTTGGTCTATAGGCTTTTTGTGTTACAATTAGTTAGGCGAATATAGTAAAAAAGCTTTTAAATCAAAAAAGTCGCTCAAAAAGAATGCTTAATTTTGTTGCACAACCAAAAAGTTATGCCAAAAATAGCCATCAAAGGGCAAGAAATGCCTGCCTCACCAATCAGAAAACTCGTTCCTTACGCAGAAACTGCCAAAAAAGCAGGCAAGACTGTTTACCACCTAAATATTGGGCAGCCAGACATCCACACACCAGAGGTGGCGTTGCAAGCCATTAAAAACCTAGATCACAAAGTACTCGAATATAGCCACTCCGCAGGCTTTGAAAGTTACCGCAACAAACTTGCCTTGAGTTATCAAAAACAAGGCATTCCTGTCAATGCAGCCGACATCATTGTTACTACTGGTGGTTCAGAGGCCCTTATTTTTGGCCTCATGAGCGCGTGCAACCCAGGTGACGAAGTCATCATTCCAGAACCTTTTTATGCCAATTATAATGGTTTTGCCGTCATGGCTGGCCTCAAGGTTGTCCCTGTAACAGCCAATATCGAAAATGGCTTTGCCTTACCTCCAGTTGCTGAAATCGAAGCGAAAATAACGAGCAAAACCAAAGCAATTGTGATTTGTAACCCAGGCAATCCAACGGGTTACCTCTATGCGCAGCACGAACTCGAACAACTCCGAGACATCGTTCAAAAGCACGACCTCTTTTTGTTTGCCGATGAAGTTTACCGTGAATTTTGTTACGATGGTGCCCAGCCATATTCAGTCATGAACCTAAAAGGAATCGAGCAAAATGTCATCATGATCGATTCAGTATCTAAGCGTTATTCTATGTGTGGGGCCCGCATTGGCGCCATCATTTCGAAGAACACTGAACTGATGCAAGCGGTATTGAAATTTGGTCAAGCCAGACTTTCGCCGCCAACAGTTGATCAAATTGCGGCAGAAGCTGCGCTCGAGACTCCACAATCTTATTTTGATGAAGTCGTCGCAGAATACGTCGCCCGACGCAATATCATGGTAGATGGCCTCAATAGCATTCCTGGCGTATTTTGCCCAAAACCAAGCGGTGCATTTTATTGCGTTGCCAAATTTCCAGTAGATAACGCTGAGAAATTCTGTCAATGGCTACTCGAAGATTTTGATTTCGAAGGCCAAACAGTCATGATGGCGCCAGCAAACGGCTTTTACGCAACACCTGGTGCTGGCTTGCAAGAAGCACGCATTGCTTACGTACTCGATCAAGCACACTTAAAAGCAGCCGTTGAGTGTTTGCGTGTTGCCCTCGAGCAATATCCGGGCACAACGCGCTAAAAAGAACCAATTCACTTTTCAAGCGTTAACTAGGCATGAAACAATTTGAAGTACCTTCTTTTTATAGGTCACCCCTGATCTCAAAAATCAAAGCGGCCCGAAAAGTCCAAGACCCCAGAAAAAAGGACTTCACTCCTACTGAGATTCAACTCGGCGAATTCACTTTCCTACTCGCGCGGCATTTTGGCTTTTGCTATGGTGTAGAAAACGCGATCGAACGCAGCTACAAAGCACTTGCTGAAAACCCAGGAAAACGAATTTTCTTGCTCAGTCAAATGATCCATAACCCAGCGGTCAATCAAGACCTCACTGAAAATGGCATTTCGTTTTTACAAGATACCAATGGAAAACAACTCATTGAATTTTCAGCCCTTACCCCTGACGACGTCGTTTTGATCCCTGCATTTGGAACCACCCTTGAAATCGAGCAACAACTCAAAGCAAGGGGTCTTGACATCCAAACATATAATACGACTTGCCCTTTCGTTGAAAAGGTCTGGAACCGTTCTGATAAACTCGGTGAAACCCAGCACACGATTATTATACATGGCAAGCATCAGCACGAAGAAACGCGCGCTACTTTTTCGCATGCCTCGGCAAGTGCACCAGCATTGGTGATTAAAGATATGAAAGAAGCTGAATTTTTAGCCAGCTTCCTCAAAGGGGAAAAACAAATTCAGGACTTTCTCAATTTCTTTGAAGGTCGCATGAGCATTGGCTTTGACCCAAGTATCCATTTGCAAAAAATTGGTGTAGTCAACCAGACCACTATGCTAGCATCCGAAACCGAAGCCATTACGAACTTTTTGCGTGAGGTCATGATTTCGATTTATGGAGAAGCCAATATCAAAAATCATATAGCAGATACGCGTGACACACTTTGCTATGCCACCAATGACAATCAAACTGCAACTTACGGCTTACTAGAGCAGGAAGCTGATCTAGCTATTGTTGTAGGTGGGTACAATAGTTCGAATACGAGCCATTTAGTAGAATTGCTTGAGCAAAAATTCAAAACCTACTTTATCAAAGATGCCAGCGAAATTGGCCAAGATTTCAGCATTCAAAGTTTTGATATTCATACGCATCAATTGTGTAAACACCCTGCTTTTTTAAACAAGCAAACCACGCAAAGAATCGTACTCACCTCTGGGGCATCTTGTCCAGATAGCATTGTAGAGGCCGTCATGAAACACATCCTTTCCAGTCGTTACAACGACCAAGAAATCGAGCAACTTTGCGCACAATTTGATTAAATTTCAACCATGAAGATTTATACCAAAAAAGGAGACCAAGGCAGCACGGGCCTTATAGGAGGCACTCGCGTTTCTAAAGGAGATGTGCGCATCGAAGCCTACGGAACGGTCGACGAACTCAATTCGTACATTGGCTTGCTTTCTTGTCTTGATATTGACATCAGAATGCATGCGCAACTGCAAGAAATACAAGACCGCTTATTTACAATCGGCTCACATTTAGCAGCCGATCCAGAAAAAAGCAAAATGCAATTGCCAGACTTATTGGAGTCTGATATTGAAAAACTAGAGCATTGGATGGATGTCATGGATGAACAACTACCCCCACTCACCGCTTTTGTGTTGCCTGGAGGTCATCTAAATGCAGCACATGCCCATGTGGCGCGTTGCATTTGCCGAAGAGCAGAGCGCATGGCCGTGACCCTAGACGAATTAGAAGGGGTTGAAGCGTTGGTATTAATGTATCTGAACCGACTCAGCGACTATCTTTTTGTATTGTCAAGAAAAATGAGCCAAGACAAAGGTGCAGCCGAACATACCTGGACACCAAGAAATTAATTTTTTGTGTTTTTCCGGAATGGGCTTGGATTTTTGGAAATAAAAATTACTTTTGCCAAAAAATAACCTAAAATAACGAAACATGTACTGGACACTGGAACTTGCCTCCTATCTCGAAGATGCACCGTGGCCTGCCACTAAAGAAGAATTAATCGATTTTGCCATCCGTACGGGTGCTCCACTCGAAGTTGTGGAAAACCTCCAAGACCTCGAAGATGAAGGCGATATGTACGAAAGCATCGAAGAAATCTGGCCTGACTACCCTTCTAGAGAAGATTTTCTCTTCAATGAGGATGAATATTAATCATTGAATTCAAATCACTTTAAATCCTGCAACTGCAGGATTTTTTTTTGTACAATTTAGCGCAACAAATGAACAAACCCGGTTATGGTTCTTTCTTCACCTTTTTTAGTTTCGCGATACTTCAGTAGATAATTATAAACACCATCTGGACAATTGGTTCCGTCTGGAAGGGCACCATCCCAATATGCTTTGTGGTCTTGGCTAAAAAATATTTCTTCACCCCAACGATTGAAAATGGTGAAGCTGTAGCCTTTTGGTTCAAACCCTGTAGAGAACACCGGGAAAAACACCGTGTTGAATTCATTTTCATCTGGCGTAAAGCAGTTGGGTATATAAACCGCAATATTGTTCATGACCGTCGCGGTTAAGGTCAAAGAATCTGAGCAACCAATATCGGTTGTACTGACCAGCTGTACAGTATAAGTACCATCAGAAAATGGCAATTGGTAATCAAAGGAGGCGCTTGAATTCTCGAAAGATTGGCCATTGATTAGCCAGTAATGTGTTGAATTTCCTTGGGTCACGTTATAGATAGTGATGACAGGCGCATCGATTTCAACCTGATCAGGATTGATAAAGAAATCGGGCACTGGAATAGGGTCAATTTGAACGGTTGCCATTTCTGGCAAACTCTGACAAGCATTCTGATCGGTACCAACAACTGTATAACTTGTTGTTTGAGCTGGGCAAACCGTTAAGCTTCCATCTATATTTTGAGCAGCTGACCAAGCATAGCTCAGGGCACCACTTGGAATGAGTGTCACACAAGTGTTGGCACACACAAAAGTATCCGCAACACTGACCACCGGAAGAGCCCATTCGGAAAGCGTTAAGACAACCATGGAATCACAGCCATTTTGATTGTTCAGGTGCACCGTATAAACACCAGGGCTACTAATGCTTAAACCATTGAAAGCCAATATTGAATCTTCGCATATGGTCATGGAGAGTAAAGTAGTATCTGCTTCCATTACTACATTGAGCAACACCAAGGAATCACAGCCAAAATTATTAGTCAGTGTACTTGCATAGGTTCCGGCGCTAGTGATATTTTGCCCATAAAAGTTATAGGAAGACCCTATACACAAACTCAGGTTACTTGAACTTGTGTCTGGCTGCAAGACTGAAATATTGATTTGATCTTGAGCAATACAACCCAAATTATCAGTTACGTTTAAGGAATAAGTACCTGCATTTTGCACAACAATTGACGCTGTTGTGGCTCCGTTTGACCATAAATAAGTACTAAACGAACCTGTAGCTTGCAATAAGCTGGAGTCTCCTGCACAATGATAGGTGTCTGGCCCTAAATCAACAAGCGGCGTTTGAACGGTTACTACAATGGAATCACGCGCAAGACCACAACCACTCGGCACATCAAGCCAATAAGTACCTGCATTAGAAACTGTAATACTTGATGTTGTTGCTCCGGTATTCCATGTGTAAGATGCATAGGTTGTATCAGGCTGTAAGGTAATTGTAGTGCCAGCACAGATCAAGGTATCTGGCCCTAGATTGGGTGGGGTTCCTGCTGCGGGGGGAGCGTAGTTATAAACTAAAATTCCGTTTGCACCAGCTTGCGCGCCAAAGTTTGTACCCGCACAGGCAGGCCCTGTATGTAAAATGCTGCCCGGATTGCCACCAACAAGATTTGGAGTGAGGTTGGCAGGAGTAGCTGCTTGTTGCAAGACCAAAGCACCTCCGCCTCCGCCTCCGCCAGGACCATGGCAAGCTGAAGCCCACATGGTACTGAAAATATTACCGCCATTACCGCCTGAAACATTAACAGCAAGATTTGAATTGAAATTTTGGGTGAGCAAATAAACACAACCTCCGGCACCACCTGCTCCGGCACCTTCAGAATCGGTATTGCCTACCACACTTGCGCCACTTGCATTGATTTGCTGATTGTTACCAATAATTGTAGGCGTAATGACAAAGACTATCCCGCCGCCATTTGAGCCGGGTGTGCAATTGAGCCCGTTGTCTTTGTAGCCACCGCCGCCACCGCCTCCTAAATAGGCGCGATACGTGGTGTAATTGAGTGCCAAACCGCCCATTCCAAAAGCTGTATTCACAGGGCAAGAACCTGAAAATTGGTTGCCACCTCTTCCTCCTATACCTCCATTTGAACCGCCACCAGCACCCGGATTTCCGGAATTGGCTCCACCACCACCATTGGCTAACGGGGCTCGGTTACCTTCCATATTGAGAGGCGCAACGGCAATCCCCTCCCCTTTTTTCCAGCTGCAGTACCTGGGTTTGCAAAATTAGGATCATTGCACATAAACCAACCTGTTGTGAGTGCACCACCAACAAAACCTTGCCCGCTGACATTGATCTGATTGTTAAAAGTAAGGCTCGTGGTTGCTTCAATGGCAACAACGCCACCGATTGTACCGTTCCAAGGCGTTGCTGTAACCGGTGCATTAATGGTTGCTTGGTTGTAAACTGGCACCCGAATCAATTGAACTTTTCCCGCTGGGCTGAAAGGTTTGCAAAGATTAGCTACGAAGGTAATTTGGTTGCCATTTATGGATGCAATATTGGTGAATTCAAAATTGCCGGCGCTTCCTAGATTTGTAATTTGACCGAAACTTGCCGTGTTGGTGGTATTGATCAGTGCGCCTTTCATCTGTATGAGTAACACGCGATCCCCTACTGCAAATCCATTGGCACTGGTTACAGTGACACTATTTGGGGTCATGTTAGAAACAGCGGTGTAAATATTAACCACACCACCAATTGATTGGGCAATACTTGTGAAAGTTAAGCTTGAAAAGAAAAGAACAAAAAATATGCGTAGTAATCTTTTTGCCATATTTTACCTAATTAGCATGACGTGTCCATTGATGGAATGGATATCGTCGTTATTGACAGATTTAAAATCAATCTTAAAGGTATACATTCCTTCTGGTGCAGGCATGTAATTCATCGTGCCATCCCAGCCCGATTCTTTGTCCATCGATTCAAATGCTATACCGCCCCAGCGATTGTAAATCGTTAAATGATAACTTTTTGGATCAAAACCAGAGGTGAAAATAGGTTTGAATACATTGTTGCATTCATCGCCGTCTGGGGTGAAAGTGTTGGGTACATAATAAATAATTCCACCTTTGATTTGAATTTGAACTAGCGTTTGATCGGTACAACCTTCAGGACTTTCAATTTGAAGGATGACCGTATAATTTTGATCCTCAACGAATGGATAGGTATATGAAAAATCATTCTGGGATGCTTCTTGGGTTGTTCCGTCTCCAAAATCCCAAAAAGATAAAGCGGCATTTTGCGACGAATTTGTGAAGTTTACTGTAGGGTCATCATTGGTAAGGATCAGTGGATCAGCAGTGAATGCTGCAATAGGCTGCGCATACACTGTAATCGTAGTGCTCGCGGTGTCATAACAATTGAAAATATTAGCACCAATAACGCTGTAATTAGTAGTTTGAACAGGTGTAAGCAACAGGTTGTTACCAGATAGGCTTGGGTCTGTCCATGTATAATTTGCGGCACCAGAAACATTAATTGTAGCTGAAAAACCTGGGCAGACACCTTGATCTGGAGTAATGGTCAAGACTGGAACAGGATGAACTGTAATTTGTAAAGAAGTGCTGTCTTGGCAGCCAAATTGAGTGGTGCCAACGACTTCGTAATTTCCACTTAACGGATTGATGATTTGCTGATTGTTACCTTGGGTAAAATTGACTGGGCCATTCCAAGTATAAGTATTCGCCCCCGTTGCATTTAATAATAAAGTATCGTAGGCGCAAAGAATCAGATCATTTGCATTCAATTGAATGGCAGGTAAAGGCGCCACTTGGATTGTAAATGTATCTATGTAATTACATAAATAGGGATCCAATGCAGTCACATAATAAGTGTTAGTTGAATTTGGTGAAATAGTAAAGGTTGGTACTTGTACTGGAAGAACCGCTCCTTGAGCCAACCAATAATATTGCACGTTGCTAAAAGCACTCATCGGAACTTGCGTAGTGCTTTGCCCAAAACAAATCAAGGTGTCATTGACACTAAAAACTGGTGTCTGTGAAATGGCAATATTAAATGTGGTAATGGAATCACAACCATTGGCTGTTAAAGAAGAGTCCATGTAAATTCCAGTTTGAGCAAAGCTAAGACCGTTATAAACAAACGGGCCTCCGTTGCACAAAGTATCTTGAACTGATAATTGATATGCTGGCAATACCGAAACATCTATTTGATCGGACATACTGCAGCCACCAGAACCCATGGTATCTGTAACTGTCAGCGTGTAGGTTTGGACAATTGGCCAACCTGTGTTGATGTTTGGCAAAGCCACTGTTGGATTGGCAATTGTAGCATTACTAAGACCGGTACTCGGCGACCAAACATACTGATATCCGGGTAATTGAGCTATGCCAATTTGACCTGGTTCGTTGGAACACAAAATAATATTAGGGCCAAGATTGACAATAGGGTTTGTTCCGATCGTTAAATTTAAATTGACAACAGAGTCACAGCCATGAATGGTGTTGAGGTTATCTTGATAGAATCCAGACTGAGTCAGTGGCTGTCCATTAAAAATATACTGTCCCGAACAAGTGGTCTGATTACTCGTGAGGGCATATTCGGGTTGTATGGTAACGACAATTTGATCAGTGGTTGTACACAAACCTGGTGCAGTTGAAAGCGATGTTGTTACAGTATAAGTTTGTGTAATGGGTGCACCTGTTGTGTTGTTCATATTGACAACTGGATTAGCAGCTGTGTTAGAACTTAAACCTGTTGAAGGTGTCC
>JBEDCS010000023.1:0-6871 GCA_041176605.1 Bacteroidota bacterium | reverse complement strand
AATTCATGGTCTGCACCATGGATTTTGATAGACGAAATTGCGAAACCTTCTAAGGAAGAAAGCAAAATTCGACGGAGGGAGTTACCAATGGTAATTCCGTAGCCCGGTTCTAGCGGACGAAACTCAAATTCTCCGTGAAAATCATCAGAGTTGAGCATGATAACCTTGTCAGGTTTTTGAAAATCCAATATTGCCATTTTCTATCGCTTAGGGGTTATTTAGAGTATAATTCGACGATTAACTGCTCGCGAATATTTTCTGGAATCATTTCTCTTGCAGGCAAGCTCAACAATTTACCTGACATGCTTGAGTTATCCCAATCTAGCCAATCAAAAGTTTTGTTGCTTGCAGTTAATGATGATGTAATTGCTTCAAGTGATTTAGATTTTTCACGTACACTGATTACATCTCCAATACGTAATGTATATGAAGGAATGTTTACAACTTCACCGTTAACGGTAATGTGTTTGTGAGAAACCAATTGACGTGCACCACGACGTGAAGGAGCAATTCCAAGGCGGAAAACAGTGTTATCAAGGCGTGATTCGCACAATTGCAACAAGTTTTCACCTGTAATTCCTTTCATGCGTGAAGCTTTTTCAAACATGTTAGCAAACTGACGCTCAAGAATACCGTAAGTGTATTTAGCTTTTTGCTTTTCACCTAACTGTACTGCGTATTCAGATTGCTTTCCACCTCTTCTTTTGGATGGACCGTGTTGCCCTGGACCGTAATTTCTTCTTTCCAAGGATTTGTCTGGACCAAAGATTGGATCGCGAAAGCGACGCGCAATTTTGGATTTAGGACCTCTGTATCTTGCCATTTCTAATTAAAATTATGCAGGAGTCATGAATTAAGGCATTCCTTCGATGACGAACTTCCTACTGGTTAAACTATATTAAACTCTTCTTCTTTTCGGTGGACGACAACCATTGTGTGGCATTGGTGTCACGTCAATGATTTCTGTTACTTCAATGCCTGAATTGTGTATTGCACGGATGGCAGACTCACGTCCGGCACCTGGGCCTTTTACAAAAACACGCACTCTACGTAGTCCGAAGTCATGTGCTTCTTTTGATGCATCCTCAGCAGCAATTTGTGCCGCATATGGAGTGTTCTTTTTAGAACCTTTGAAGCCCATCTTGCCTGCAGATGACCATGAGATCACTTGTCCAGCATTGTTCGTTAAAGAGATGATTACGTTGTTGAAACTCGCTTGGATGTGAGCTTCGCCAGCGGCATCTACCTTGACGTTCTTCTTCTTTTTTTGATTTGCTTTTGCCATTGTTATTTGGAACTAGTTATTATTTAGTTGCTTTTTTCTTGTTTGCAACAGTCTTACGTTTTCCTTTACGTGTACGAGAGTTATTCTTAGTACGTTGTCCACGAAGTGGCAAACCTAAACGGTGACGAATACCACGTTGACATCCGATATCCATTAAACGCTTGATGTTCAATTGAACCTCAGAACGCAACTGACCTTCTGTCTTGATTTCGTTCACTGTGTTACGAATAGCTGACAATTGATCATCGTTCCAGTCTTGAACTTTGATGTTTTCATCAATGCTGTTTTCGTTAAGAATTTTCTTAGCTGTACTTCTACCAATACCGTAGATGTATGTCAAGCCAATTACTCCTCTTTTGTTTTTTGGTAAGTCTATACCTGCAATACGTGCCATATACTAATTATTATCCTTGACGTTGTTTTAATTTCGGATTCTTTTTGTTAATCACGTAAACTTTTCCTTTACGCTTAACAATCTTGCAATCTGCAGTTCTTTTTTTAACTGATGCTCTGACTTTCATAATTCTGCTTATTTGTATCTAAAAGATATTCTACCTTTTGTTAAATCATAAGGAGACATTTCAACCTTTACGCGGTCTCCCGGAAGTATTTTAATATAGAACATGCGCATCTTGCCTGAAATATGGGCAGTAATAACATGTCCGTTTTCTAACTCTACTCGAAACATTGCATTTGGCAAAGCTTCTAGGATGGTTCCGTCTTGTTCTATGGATGTCTGTTTTGCCATATTACATTCCAGATAATTCGTTTGCACCTCTACGGCCTCTCACGCGCGTGCCCTCCATTAATGAATCCATGTTGCGATTCAATTGGTAAGTCTCGATTTGTTGAAGTGTATCAAGAACAACACCAACCATGATCAGGATAGAAGTTCCACCGAAGAACATGGCAAAGCTGTCATTGACACCTGCAAGTTTTGCTACTGATGGTAAAATTGCAATTGCTGCCAAGAATAAAGATCCTGGGAACGTGATGCGAGAAACAACTTGATCAATATGTTCAGCGGTTTCTTCTCCTGGACGTACACCCGGCACAAAACCACCGCTTTTCTTCAAATCGTCGGCAATTTTGTTAGGGTTAATCATAATGGCAGTGTAGAAATAAGTAAACACGACAATTAGGATCACCAAAAGTAAATTGTAGCTAACACCATATGGATCGCCAAGCGTTTTAGTTAACCAACCTGCATCTTGCTGTTGAGTAACTCCTTGATAAACCATCATTGGGATCGTCATGATTGCTTGTGCAAAGATGATAGGCATTACGCCACTTGCATTGATTTTAATAGGCAAGTAGTTGCGTGCACCATTGACATCTTCAACGGCTCTTGTTCCGGCTACTCTTTTAGCAGTATTGAGCGGTATGCGTCTGACCCCTTGTACTATAAGTATAGTAACTAAGATGATGACAAAGAACATAACAATCTCTAATACTAAACGAATAAGGTTACCTGCTTCAACTGATTTTCCGAATTCAGCGAAAAATGCACCTGGTAAACGAGATAAAATACCGACGGTGATGAGCAATGAAATACCATTGCCAATACCGCGCTCGGTAATGCGCTCGCCCAACCAAACTGCAAACATAGAGCCTGCAATTAAGAGCATAATTGTTTGAGTCCACCAGAATGTATCTGGGTTATCTGGCATGGCATTTTTGTTACTTACATAAAGTGTAAGGTAACTAGGTGCTTGAAGTGCACAGATAACGATCGTAAGTAGACGCGTGTAATTGTTGATTTGCTTTCTACCAGATTCTCCTTCATTTTGCATTTTTTGGACAGCTGGAACAGCCATACCAAGTAATTGCATGATGATCGATGCACTGATGTAAGGCATGATACCAAGCGCCATAATGGAAGCATTGGTAAAGCCACCTCCTGAAAATACAGAAAGAATGCTCTCTAGAAAGTTTTGATCTGTGGCGTTACTTGCCAAGGCGTCATATTTGACTCCAGGCAAAATCACATACGAACCTACGCGGTAGGTAAGTATGAGGCCAAGTGTAAGGAGAATGCGTTTACGCAATTCCTCAACTTTCCAGATGTTTTGCAGGTTTGTGATTAATCGTTTCATCTAAAAGCGTGCAAAGATAGTTAGATTTTTGTACATGTACCACCTAAAGCTTCAATTGCTGCACTTGCTTTAGTTGAAAAGCCATTTGCAGAAATGTTCACTTTAGCTTTAAGTTCTCCGCGACCAAGGACTTTAACTAATTCATTATTAGATAAAAGACCATTTTCACGTAAAACTTCTGGTGTGATATCAAGGATTCCTTTAACCGTTGCAAGATTTTCGATGATATCTAAGTTAATTGCTTTGTACTCAACACGGTTGATGTTTTTAAAGCCAAACTTAGGTACACGACGTTGCAAAGGCATTTGTCCACCTTCAAAACCGATTTTGGTTTTGTAACCAGAGCGAGACTTCGCACCTTTGTGACCACGTGTAGATGTTCCTCCACGACCTGATCCTTGACCGCGTGCGATGCGTTTTTCGGCTTTAACCGAACCTGATGCTGGTGTAAGATTATGTAATTCCATTTGTTTGTATGTCTATGATTCCACTACTTGAATGAGGTGCTTCACCTTATTCACCATTCCCATAATTTGAGGAGTTACCTCTTTCTCGATAACTTGATTCAAGCGACGAAAACCTAAAGCCTTGATAGTAGCTTTTTGATCAGCTGGACGCTTAATCGCACTCCTCACTTGTTTGATTTTGATTGTGCTCATTGCTGCTAATTTTATCCGTTGAATACTTTGTCAAGAGAGATACCACGCTGACGAGCAACGGCTACAGCATCACGCATGTTAGCCAAGGCATCCATGGTTGCTTTAACCACGTTGTGTGGGTTAGAAGAACCTTGCGATTTCGCCAATACGTTGTGAACTCCAACACTTTCTAGTACGGCACGCATCGCACCACCGGCGATAACACCTGTACCTTCTGTAGCTGGCTTCAAGAATACTTCAGCACCACCAAACTTTCCTTTTTGTTCGTGAGGAACAGTACCTCTCAAAATTGGAACTTTGATCAGATTCTTTTTAGCATCATCGATGCCTTTAGTGATTGCTTCAGTTACTTCTTTTGCTTTACCAAGACCGTGACCTACAACGCCATTTTCGTCACCTACAACAACAATTGCAGAGAAACTAAATGTACGACCACCTTTGGTAACTTTAGTAACACGGTTTACAGCTACGAGTTTGTCTTTTAACTCGATGTCTGCTGATTTAACTCTATTTACGATTTGAGCTGCCATTTTTCTTAAAATTTTAGTCCTCCTTCACGAGCTGAATCAGCCAAGGATTTAATTCTACCATGATACAAGTAACCATTGCGATCGAAAACGATGCGTTCGATACCAGCTTTGCTAGCAACCTCGGCAATTTTCTTACCAACAACTGCAGCTTGGCTCACTTTGTTAACTTTTTGAACATCTTCCATTTTCAAAGAACCTGCAGATGCTAATGTACGACCTGTAGTGTCGTCAATTAATT
This sequence comes from Bacteroidota bacterium, assembly GCA_041176605.1. Taxonomy (GTDB): domain Bacteria; phylum Bacteroidota; class Bacteroidia; order Flavobacteriales_D; family Crocinitomicaceae; genus UBA952. Next base: position 2,063 of record JBEDCS010000023.1, on the reverse strand, counting down.
GTGCATAAATCTGCTTGTTACTTCTAAAAACAGTAAGACGCGGAATAGCTGAAGTACCGAAAATCTTTTTTCTGATTCTTCGCTTAATTTTTGCTCTTCTTAATACTTTATTTAGTGCCATAATTCGTTCGATTATTTTTTACCTGCTGATTTACCAGCTTTTCTACGGATTTCTTCACCAACAAATCGGATACCTTTTCCTTTGTATGGTTCAGGTTTTCTGAAAGAGCGAATCTTTGCAGCTACTTGACCAAGTAATTGCTTGTCGTGTGACTCGAGAGAAACGACAGGAGCTTTACCTTTTTCTGTAACTGTGGTAACTTTCACTTCTTTAGGGATTTCCATGATAATGGCATGTGAAAAACCTAGGGCTAATTCAAGTTGCTGACCTGTAGCGTTTGCACGGTAACCAACTCCAATTACTTCCATATCCTTCTTGAAGCCTTCAGACACACCTTGGATCATGTTATGAACAAGAGCGCGGTATAAACCATGCTTTGAACGGTGATCAGGTGCTTCTGTAGCGCGACTGAATGTAATGACATTGTCTTCAATGCTTACGCTTACCGAAGCATCAATGTGTTGTGCTAATTCTCCTTTTTTACCTTTAACCGTCATAACGGAATCCTTGAACGTCACTTCGACGCCGCTTGGGATGGTAATGGGTGCTTTTCCAATTCTTGACATTGCTATAATTTTTTAGTAAACGTAACAAAGAACTTCACCACCAATGTTGTGCTGACGAGCTTCTTTGTCAGTGATCACACCGCGAGAAGTAGAAACGATGGCAATACCTAAACCGTTTAATACTCTTGGCATTTCAACTGCACTGCTGTACTTTCTAAGTCCTGGACGTGAGGCACGTTGCATTTTGGTAATCGCTGGAACACGCGTAGATGTGTTGTATTTCAAAGCAATTTTAATGATGCCTTGCTTACTGTCATCCTCAAATTTGTAGTTAAGGATGTAACCTTGGTCAAATAAAATTTGTGTCATTGCACGTTTGATATTTGAGCCAGGGATATCTACGGTCTTCAAGCCTGCTGCACTCGCATTTCTAATGCGGGTGAGGAAATCTGCTATTGGATCTGTATTCATTTCTTTTCTTTTTTCTTAATTACCAACTTGCTTTCTTAACTCCTGGGATCTTACCAGCCAAAGCCATTTCACGGAACGTAACCCTTGAAATACCAAATTGACGCATGTAACCCCTAGGACGACCAGTCAAACCACAACGATTGTGTTTTCTGATTTTAGAAGAGTTAGCCGGTAATTTTTGCAATTGCATCATTGCATCCCATTTTTGAGACTGAATTTCTTCAGATGCATCTGTTGACTTCAAAACTTTAGTTAGTTCTGCACGTTTCTTTTCGTAACGAGCTACTAATCTTTCTCTTTTGCGCTCACGCGCTTTCATTGATTCCTTAGCCATTTCTTTTATTTTTTAATAAATGGAAAACCAAATGCATCCAACAATGCTTTTGCTTCTTCGTCGCTGTTGGCTGATGTAACGAAGGTGATGTCCATTCCTAGGATACGATTTACTTTATCAATATCGATTTCAGGGAAAATAATGTGTTCCTTGATACCGAGGTTGAAGTTACCGCGACCGTCAAATCCTTTTGGATTGATTCCACGGAAGTCACGGGTACGTGGCAATGCAACTGAAAGTAAACGATCTAGGAAATCGTACATACGATCGCCACGAAGCGTAACTTTAGTTCCGATTGGCATCCCTTTACGTAACTTAAAGTTCGAGATATCCTTTTTAGAGATGGTAGTAATTGCTTTTTGACCAGCAATACGAGAAAGATCTGCTGCAGCATTGTCAATTAGTTTCTTGTCTGCAACTGCATCACCCATACCTTGGCTAAGTACAATTTTTTCCAATTTAGGAACGCTCATTACAGATTTGTAATTGAAACGCTCTTGAAGCGTTTGCTTGATTTCGTTCCTGTACTTTTCTTTTAATCTTGGCGTGTAACTCATTACTTAATCACCTCCCCTGATTTTTTTGAATAACGTACTAATTTTCCTTTTACCTCTTTTCTTCCTACGCGGCT
>JBEDCS010000022.1:0-12421 GCA_041176605.1 Bacteroidota bacterium | reverse complement strand
AATCGATACCTAACTCCTAGTGCTAAAATAGCTTCATGGTTCTTTTGGGGTTGTGTTTCCAGTTGTGCTAATTTGGCCAAAGCCCAGCGCCGCACTTCTGATCTGCCAACAGCGACATTGCTGGCTAATTTAGAAATATCCAGTTCTTTCTGTGCCAAAACATTTTGTGCATCTAGTCCAAATAAGGCAGTCAATTTTTTGCAGGAATGTGGCGCACGAATACTTAGCATGATTCTTTGTGACCTTGGATCTAGGTTCGTGGAATAATAAGACAAGCCACTCAATTGCTCTTTAAAGCCAAGAAAGCGCAGGTATTGACGGGTTAATTGAAACAACCCTTGTTCGGGCTTGATCTGCTGTAAATCAATGACTTTCCCGTTTGTTCGATTTGCTAAATCTTGAAGTAAGCCTTTATCGGCTTTATCGCTATTCACGATGGGATAAATCTTAACTTTTCCTGCATTGTAATGGAAGGTACCAAGCGTTTGAAGGCCATCCGTGAATAACAATACTTCTTCACCTTTGATTCTTCCGAACTGCAAACATGATTGCGAAGAACCTCCATCATACGCGAGCCTATTAATATAAGACCGCAGACCCTTTACTTTTCCATTCTGAATGTCAAAATACTTTTTTTCAAGTACTTCGTGAGCAAAAGAAATGAATTCAAGTCGTCCGGTAGAGATACGCTGAAGATATGCCAACAACAACTTAATTTCCTTTTTGCGTGCCAAGGAATTATCTCTTGAGGCAGATGCATCCCAGCATACTGTAAGTGAACGAGGAGCCCTCTTGGGAGCATATTTCAGCGGCAAAGGCAAGTTGGTGCTAAAATAAATAGCTCCATCCAATTGATTGGCTTGGGCTTGGAGATCTTGTGCCAATGGAAATTTGATGTTTATGGTCAGATCAAGAGCCTTTTTCTTAAAGTTGTAAGCCCTAAGAACGACAGGCTTGCCTGCCTTATAACTAAACGCTTTGAAACTAAAATGACCAAAGATATTTTTGCTTTTGAGCGGCAACGCAAAATAGGCTTGCTCAGCATCCTGAACGAGCACAGAACTGACTTCAAAAATCAATCTTTTAGGCACATGAGTGAGCAACGGAAATATGCGCATGCGAAAAGCATTGCCTGCCACCTGTTCAATAAGTCCTGGATCTATGCCTTTACGAACAGTGGCCTCATAGGTAATACGAGCTTTTTTTTTCTCTACAGCCACAGCAGGACGCATTTCTCCATCCACTTCCATCGAAAAGGCTGTCAAAGTTTGCCCTTGATTTAACAGGAGTTCAAATTCAGCCTCAAGCGTTTTGGAATATGGATTGGTCACAACGAGTTCGTAACGGGTTCTCGCATATCCATTATCGAGGTAACTATGAATTCTCAACGAATTATATTGTAAACGCAGACTAGAATCACCTTTAACCTTGAGCAGTGGAACTTGAGTCAGCAACTTTCTTGGAAAACCCACATTCAGGCGCAGTCCTTTCTCAGTTTTTAGAGTCTTATACGGATCTTGTACAGGCCGGGCTTGATAAAAGATGCACCAACCGATTAGAATAAGCACAACGAGAATTAACCCGAATAGAATATTTTTTTTCATACGCATGAGAACCTGAACGCATACAAGACGAATGACTAACAAAAAAGCCGCTTTTTCAAGCGGCTTTTTTTTCAAATTTTATTTTCGAATTGTATTAAGCGCGAAGACGCTTAGAGAAATCGATGAGGATTGGTGTTGCCACACAAAGTGAAGAGTATGTTCCGATTACAACACCCACTAAGAGTGCAAAAAGGAATCCTTTGATTGCAGGGCCACCAAATAAGAACATGATCAATACAACCACAAATAAAATCATTGAGGTATTGAATGTTCTAGAAAGCGTTCTGTTCAAAGAAGCGTTAATGATTTCACCGTGGTTGTCTTCAGGCTTGCTACGACGCAAGTTCTCACGGATACGGTCAAATACAATCACGGTGTCGTTCATGGAATAACCAATGACCGTTAGGATTGCGGCGATGAATGCTTGGTTTACGTCGAGCGTAAACGGCAAATAACCGTGTAACAAAGAGAAAATAGAGATGACAAAGAATGCATCGTGCGCCAAACCTACGATTGCACCCAATGAATATTGCCAGTGTCCAAAACGAATGAGGATATAGGCAAAAATTGCGATGAGCGCCAAAGTAATGGCAATGGTTGATGATGTCCAGAGTTCACTTGAGATAGATGCCGAAATGGCACGTGATTCAAGAACTTTGTATGAACCCATTTTTGATTTACATGCGTCAAGACCTGCATTCAATTGCGCATTTACTTGATCTGTTGCACCATCGTTATTGAGTAAGTAGTTGGTAACGATTTCTACGTTGTAGTCGTTGGTTTTGGTTTTGAGGTCAATGGAGGCAGTCTCGCCTTTTTCAACAAAAACCTTAGACAACTCTTTGCGAATCACTTCGATGTCAGCTTTCTTTTCAAATTTAACAGCAAAAGTTCTTCCACCAGTAAACTCAACACTTTGCTTCAAGCCGCGTGTTGACAACGCTACGATACCGACGATTGTAACGGTAATAGAGAACATGTAGAAATACTTGCGTTTCCCGATCCAGTCAAAATTGAAGTTTTGGAAAAGACCTTGAGAGTATTTGGTATTGAAGCCAACTGTCTTGCCTTTAGCCAACCAAGTATGGATTGCCAATTCGGCAATAACCATTGCTGAGAACAATGAAGTAAAGATACCGATGATAAGGGTTGTCGCAAAAGACTCAATTTCACCTGTTCCGAATACTTTCAAGATGATGGCAACCAAAAGGTGGGTTACGTTGGCATCGATGATTGACGGAAGCGCTTTACGGAAACCTGTGTTGATTGCGGTTTCGGTGTCGGCACCAGTTGCTTGCTCTTCACGAACACGTTCAAAGATGAGGATGTTGGCATCGACCGCCGTACCGATGGTGAGGACGATACCAGCAATACCCGCTAATGTAAGTACCGCTCCGAAAGAAGCGAGGGAACCAAATATGAAGATGACGTTAGCCGTAAGTGCGATGTTTGCCGCCATACCTGCTTTGCCATAATAGAACATCATGTAAAGTAATACTGCGATGAAGGCTACTCCGAAAGAGATAAGACCCGCTTGTGAGTTTTGCGCTCCGATTGTAGGGCCAACTTTCTGAAGATCTTTGATGACACAAGGAACAGGAAGTGCTCCGCCATTCAATAAACCTGCGAGGTCTTCTGCTTCTTGGAAAGTAAAACTACCTGAAATTTGTGTATTACCATTGAGGATAGGGTTGATCACGCGCGGTGCACTGTATACAACGCTGTCCATAGTAATAGCAATGATGCGGTCTTTGTTTTCAGTGGTCATGCGACCCCATTCGTCAGCGCCTTCGTTGGTCATGCCTAAGCTTACGATGATGCTACCATCTGTTTGATCGTAGTCAACTTTGGCACTGCTGACATGCTCACCTCTTACACGCGCTTTTCCTGTATCAGGAACGCGACAAGCATATAGGAAATAAGCAGTTTTCTTTGATTTGTTGTCTACGCTTTCTGGTTTTGCAGACCACATGAATTGGATATCTTGTGGGAACACTGATTTCACGTCTTTGCGGCGTAAAATTGCATCTACGGCAGCTTTGTCATTGGCATTGACATAACCAATAGCATAGCCACCTACAGGAACAACAAGTTCAGAAAGTGCTTTTTTAGATGCCATCGCGCCAGTTTCATTCACTGGCTTAGGGTCTTCGATAACTTTTCCTGTGTCGGCAGCAACAGCGGTTGTGTCAGCAGTAGTATCTGTAGTTAAAGCTAAATCATCTAGGCTTACCTCGTTGAGTTTGCTTAAACGTGTAGCTTCTTGCCATTGCATTTGAATTTGCTCAGGCATGTAAGTTTCAAAAAACTCAAGGTTTGCAGTAGAGCGAATTTTGCGAGATACTGTTTCTTCATCTTGTACACCTGGTAGTTCGATGAATAGACGATTGGTAGCGAGATCGCGTTGAATGTTTGGTTGCGCCACACCAAATTGGTTGATACGACGTCCGATAATGTCTTCGATGCCTTTCATAGAAGAAGCCACGAGTTCACGGAGGTAGTTTTCAACTTGTGCGTCTGAAGTTTTGATGCCAATGCCTTCTCCTTTGATGATGTAGCTAAGTGGCAATGAACCGTTTGCTTTTTTGTAAGCCGCGATAAAAGTTCCGATGAAATCGCCACCGTTTTGGTTGTAGTCTGAAACTGCGCGGTCAAAAGGTTTTGTAAATTTCGGATCTGTGATGCTTTTCACGTGACCTTTGATCAAATCTGGGTAAGAAATCTCAACGGTTACGCTCATCCCGCCAACGAGGTCAAGACCAAAGGCAAGTGACATTTTTTTCACTTCACCGAAGGTTGAACCAAGTACTGGATAGACTGGCTTCTCACCTTTTTCGCGAAGAATTTCATTGATAAACGCTGCTCTTGCAAGCTCTACGGCCTCTGGGTTATTGAAATCTACCGTGGTATTGTTCGGTAAAATGGCAATGCCGCCAGTTGCTTTTGCTTCGTCACGAAGCATTTTTACTTTGAGGTCTGCCTCTTTAGCAGCTTTGGATTCGACGTTACTGGCAACCCATGTAAATGAAAGTTGGTAAACGCATACCGCAGTGAGAAGAATGGACAAGAACCAAAAAAATCCTTTTAAACGCATTTCTTGAATATTTGAATTTGAATTAAGGTTGCAAATATAGGATTTAGGATCCTTAAATTCAAATAAAAAATCTATACAGACTTACTGAATTCAATTAATGCCACAGCGAAGTCGAGCCAAGCTTGATTTGTGTCTGTGTTTTTTTGAGTCAAGCCCTGATTACAAGCTGCGATTTCCCCGTTATCAAATAAGGTTTTAATTTGAGTAGCAAAGGGTTGAGCAGCGGTTTGTTCTAATTGGAAACCTTCTTTATTTTCTTGTAAACCTTCAGCCAATCCGCCAACATTTGTACACAAGACCGCTCTGTTTTGGGCAAGCGCCAATGCACGGACCCCCGATTGCGTCGCGCTGAGGTACGGAAGCACAACTAAATCAGCGGCTTGAAAGTATTGTGCTACCTCTGAATTTGGAATAAATTGATCGAAAAAACGCCAATTTTTATTGGGCGAAGCCGCTAAGGCGCAATGATAGACCTGAGGGTCACCGTAAACCTCCCCTGCAATTAAAAGTTGATATTGGTCGTCGAGCAAAGCAAATGCTGCAATAAGTTCTTGCAAACCTTTGTATGACCTGATTAGGCCAAAAAACAACAAGGTTTTTTTGTGTGGGTCGAGTCCTAGGTTTTGACGACACTTTACTTGATCGAGACTTGTTGGTTCGATTTCGTACGGAGGGTGTGGTATGTGCTTGATCTTTGCCGTGGGTTTGAGCGCTAAAATATCGCGACCAACTGCTTCTGACAACACCACAAAACCATCGTAATATTTCAAAAACAAGCGATTAAAAAAGGCGTCAAAAAAGCGCGATTCATGCGGTTTTAAATTGTGAACGATGGCCAATTTCTTGGTATTCTTTGGCAAAAACAAAGCCCAAAAAGCCATCATGGGTGCAAAAAAAGTCATCCAGTAGCTCGTGACAAACACCATTGGTTTTTCCTTTCTGAAAACGCGAACTGCTTTTATATAAGTCCATGGTAGAAAGGTTGATACTACGCTGGGGTACTCGGAATTTTTCAGTAAAGAAGCATCGAGTTGAGAGCTTCCTGGAAATAAAAAGTTGGGGTATTGCTGTCGAAAGGTAAATCCTTTGATCGTTATTTTTTGAGCCAGGGCTTGAAATGTAGCACTACTAAATTGAGCAATACCGCCACGGAAAGGTGGCAGTGCAGAAAAAAACAACCATTTTTCTGGGGCCTGCTTACTCATTGAACCGGTTCTATGTGTAAGGCCTTACAACGCTCGAGATATGCTTTTGTATCTTTTTCCGAGAGCGCAACGCCATTGAGGTAAAGTACTTTATTGAGCAAGGTTCCGTCTTTATTAAAGGTATACAACCAACCATTTAATAAATCTTGGTCATATTTCATCGTGGCCACTTTCTGCCCAGCTGAATTGTATTCGGTCCAGATGCCTTGTTTGAGGCCTTTTTCGAAGGTGCCTTCAGTTTTGAGCTTGCCATTATAATAAAACTGTTGGTAGACGCCCTGAAGCTTTCCGGCTTGGTAATTCACCTTGCGTTCCGCCTGAAGTTTGTGCTCCATGAGCTGACCTTCTTTGTAGTAATAAACCGATTTCCCTTGCAAGAGATCGTTCTTGTAATTTTCAGCACTGATCAGTTCTCCTGATTGCGCATAATTATACCACAGTGAATCTTTCTTTTCTTTGTGATAAAATCCATCTGACAACAATTGTCCGTTTTCAAAATACAAGAGCACGGCTGATTTTCCACCTTTCAAACCATGTTCAATGACGGCTTTCTTAGCACCACTCGCAAAGTAGTATGTAAATATACCCACAGGCATGTCGTCTTTGAAATTACCATCGTAGACTAAAACTGATGAATTGGGATATGTTTTTCTCCACGGCCCCTGCTTTTTACCTTTCGCGTCCGTCTGATTCACTTGCGCAGTAGCACTCAAAGAAAAAAGTGTGATCAAGAGCCCTGAAAAAATGAAAGGAAGATAACTTTTCATAGGAGATATTTTGGGAGATCTGCTAAATAATCAATGCTCAAATCGGGGATAACTTGCGTCTTTTCTTTTGAACGAACAAGTATGGTAAACATTCCGAGTGCTTTCCCAAATTGGATATCGGAATCGGTATCTCCGACCATTATCGATTTCTTGAAATCTATAGATGGATATTGCGCTTGTAATTCAAGTGCCATCGTTGTATTTGGCTTTCTGCGAAATGGCGCTTCACCTTTTCTTTCAAAAGCAGCTTTGACTTCTTTGATTTTTAAACCGTGTGCTGCTAAAGAAAAACTCATTTGTTGGTGGATATCTTGGAGTTCAGTCTCAGAGATGAGCCCTTTAGCCACACACTGCTGATTAGTCACAACAAAGATATTGCCAAACATATGACCTATTTGTGCCGCTGCAGCCAACAAGCCTTCCGCAAAATGAAAGTCTGGCCACTGCAAGATGTAGCCGTCAAAATTGCGTTGATTAATGACGCCATCGCGGTCTAGAAAAAGCGTCCAGCTTTGGTCTATGGAAGGAAAGTGGCTCATAGACCCAAACGGCTAGCGACCAGGTAATGATTGCGCGTACTTGAATTGCGCCCAATGAGTTCTGAAATAAATCCGGCCAGAAAAAACTGCACCCCAATGATCATCGCAACCAAGGCTACAAAAAACTCAGAGCGTTCTGCTAAGCGTTCTGCAGTATGATGAAAAAACAATTTGTCGATGCCCATGTAAAGAAACAAGCCAAAACCCAGCATGAACATCAGCACACCAATAGCACCAAAAAAATGCATTGGCTTCTTGCCAAACTTACCCATAAAAGCAACGGTCATGAGGTCTAGTGGACCATTCAAGAAACGATTGAGGCCGAATTTGGTGACCCCAAATTTTCTGGCGCGGTGTTCGACAACCTTCTCTCCTATTTTCTGAAAACCAGCATATTTGGCTAAGGCAGGAATGTAGCGGTGCATGTCTCCGTAGAGCTCAATGCTTTTTACCACGGCTGATTTGTAGGCTTTGAGGCCGCAATTGAAATCGTGTAGATGAATACCGGTGATGCGTCTAGCAGCCCAATTATAGAGCTTGGTAGGAATGGTTTTAGAAAGTGGGTCATGACGCACTTTTTTCCAACCCGAAACGACGTCCAGGTCTTCTTCAGTGATGAGGCGATATAACTCTGGGATTTCGTCTGGAGAATCTTGAAGATCTGCATCCATGGTGATCACTACTTCGCCAATTGCCGCTTCAAAACCCATGTGAAGGGCTGCTGATTTTCCGTAATTCTTTTGAAAACGGATGCCTTTAACAGCAGTATCTTGAGCGGATAGGCCTTCAATGACGGCCCAAGAATTGTCTTTACTGCCGTCATCAATGAATAGAATTTCATAACTCAGACCCGCATTTTGCAAGACGCGTTGTAGCCAGTTGTGTAGCTCAGGTAAAGATTCATCTTCATTGAAGAGCGGAATCACGACAGAAACTTGAATTGATTTCATGTAGTCCAAAGATAAGTCTTTTTTTAATCTTCTGCTTTTACCCACTTTATGGTCTGTGTTCCAATCTGAATAAAATAAATGCCTGCTGTTAATTGATGGGTATCAATTTGCTGCTGATCTGGATGGAGTTGTTGTTCCCATAAAAAATTACCTGAACTCGAATAAACTCTTGCCAAGGTTGCTTTATCTATCCCTAAAATTTGAATGGCCTCAGCCCCCGGATTTGGATAGAGTTGTAGCGCTGGGTTGTCTATTGATTGAAAACCGACAACGGAGGAATTGGTAAGACTGAAATGATCGAAAGCTGCTTCGGTAATATTTGGATTTCCGGCGTAGTCTGCTGTTCTGACAAAAAGCTGAAGGTTACCACTGAGGTCTAGCAAACCACTTAATGGAAAACTTTTGTATTCCCACTGCATGGCTTGGCCTTGCGGGCCAACAATTTGCTCTAAAACGACTTCTTGCAAGCCATTACTCAGCGTGACCAGTAAGGTATCTGAAAATGCGCCAGGGCCATGATAGCAATAAAAAGAACGCGCATAATTCAAATGTGGTGTAGCCAAACCATTTGCATTGAATATTGGCGAAATTAGTTGTGTGAAACCGTTGTCAACATCTGCGGCATCTGGATGTATTGTAGTGCCCAGACCGGTATACATGCCTTGATCAGTGCAATCGAGGTCTACATCTTGAGCCATTACTGTTTGTGTTGTGGCCACGACCTTACCTCGTTGCCACATTCCGGTTTCTGCATTTCCAATCACGGACCAACCAAAATCAAAACTGAAATCGTCATAGTAGCCTTTTTGTAAATAGAAGGTCAGGCTTTGCGTACTCGCGTCTATTTGTAAGCTTGTGCATTTACTGTTGTAGCCCCATTTGCCTATCACGATATCATAAGAATCTTGGTAAAACAGTGTCAGTGCTTCAATGCCCAAGCCATTAGTTGAACCCTGATGCGTGATTTGTGGATGTTTGAATTCTATTAGCGCGTTGCTAATTGGCAAATTAGTACCTTCTTCAAGCACTTGGACTTCTAATTGATAAGGCGGAATAGGCAATAAGTTGACATTTAATGTACTTTGTTGACCCTCCACCAAATTGACATTTAATGTTTGTGGATAGTAGCCGGGCTTATTAAATGATATGGCATAGGTGCCACTCTGAGCAATGCCGGTCTTGTATATTCCGATGGCATTAGTTTGTTCAATCATAGGAGCACCATTAAGGCTCACGCTTACCTGCTCAAGGGTTGCTCCAGTGAATAAATTCTTAACCACTCCACTCAAACTCGCTGCAGCTGCATAATTGACCTGTAAGATAAACAAGCCTTTTGTGATATCGGCAGCGACTGCTTTGTTAGAAGGAAAAAACGGATAAACGCCCCAACAACCATCAAAACCCGGTGTTTGCCCAGGGTAAGTGTCATACGAACCAAGTTTAATCAGGTTTTCTGGGTCCGTAGCATCGTGAATAACGACACCGTCGCTGTAGTAACTCGTGATGAGGTAATTTCCTTTCACGTGCACGTTGTGTGGAATTACAAATGTTCCTTGGCTATTTTGTACGCGGTCCAGCGGAGTGATTTGCTGCATATTCGAGATATCATAGGAAGCGACAAATGCGCCCGAAATTTCATCTGTGGTATACACGACCTGACCATCGGCACTTGGCCAAATATTGTGTGTGAAAAAATTAGGGGTACTCTGTGTGGCCATCAGTACCGGATTGGCTTTATCTGAGACATCTACTATGCTGAAAAATCCATCGTAAATATGTGCCACATAAAGGGTGTCATTGCGCTCAAAACCATCGTGGACATAATACGGGTCATAGGTACCGACTTCAGTCGGGGCCATCGGGTTGGTGTTGAGGTCTAGTATAATTACACCGCCGTTGCCACGGTTAGCGCCAAAAATATAGGCATAACCACTGGGGCTTGTATAACAAGTGTGGGCGCTTTGCCATGGTGTAGCGCTTGGCCCAGTATAGAAGGTATGACTTAAATTGACCGATTGTGGCAAAGGACTCAAATCAATGATCAATAGACCATCTTCGGCTTCTGTGGTTACATAAGCGTAATCGCCAAAAACACAAGGGTCTCTCCAGATGGATTCAGAACCAGCCAACCAAAAAACCTCTTGCGGCTGCGCTCCGTTGGTAATATTCACTATTGAAGTTCCTTTCGAAGTGCCTACAATCGCGTATTCATTGCCCAATTCATCGACGTAGCCCCAAACATCATTGAGGTTGGCACCATGCAAGGCTTGATAGTCGATGTGTGACAACGAGTCAATGGAGAATTGAGCCTTGAGGGCAAACACCATTAAAAAAGAACCTAAAAAGAAGAGGTGTTTCATATAAAATTAAATCAAGTAATGATGCGTTCAGAGATACGCTTATTGTTTGACAAATTTCTGTACATAGCGACGTCCGTTTGTTTGAATTTCTACCAAATAGGTACCAGATCCATAGCTGCTAAAATCGATGAAACTTTCAGCAAAATTTGTACCAGCATTCATAGGACTTTCCTGCAAAATTCTTCCACTCAGATCAGTGATGCGCAATTGTGCCTTTCCATTGACTTCCCCACTGACCTCAATAGTTGTCATGCCTTTGCCCGGATTTGGGTAAATGGCTATTTCATGCGCCAACTCAACTTCAGCTACATCTAAAGTAAAGCCAACTGTGAAGTCATAACGATGGTAGTGACCGAAATCACCAGGGAAAAACTCGATGTAGCTGCCCCCTACTTTGCGCAAACGCATTTGCCCCGAGGTTTCTCCTTCTACTTGGGCAGAATACCAGAACGCCAAACCATCGTGGTCGGTGTCTTCAATGATGATTGAATAACAACCCGAAGCGAGGTCAAAGGTATCTTTGTATTGGGTCGTGTTTTGCAAATTACTGCGCTCAAAAATGACATTTCCAGCATGATCAAGTAACTGATAACTGTTTTCTGCCGCCTTATTGTTGGTGGTTAACCATATGAAGAAAGGACCATCGATGCGTTCTGGCGCATCGTATTTGACGGTCTTTTTGCTATTGTAGTCATATTCATCAGGGCCTACATTACCGTTGACATCAACAACCGATGCGGTGAAGGTAAAGGAGCTGTCTTGCTCGTACCACCAATTTTGATCCAGTACCGGAATCTCTACAATTGTTTGCTCTAAAAAGCCCAAATTACCGGTCCAATTAAAGTTGAGATCAGCACCGTAATCGAGCCAGCATTTGATCGTGCAAGAAGTCAGGGCTTGGGAACCCGTGTTTTTTAGGATAATTCTTGGGTTCTGGCATGTCGGATTCCACTTCGAATAATACTCGTAATTATTCGGATTCAAGACATCTACAATAGCGGCATCATTCGTGAAATTTGGTGCGCTGTAGGAAATGAGGTCATAGGCCGCGATGTAATTTCCTCCAGCTTGCCCAGGGTCTATGGCTGGTACGGCATTGATGGCATAATCCAATTGCACGGTATCTCCGGGCTGCACATAAGGCGTGAGTTCAAATTCAAATTCTTTGACCATATCTCCGGGGCACCATCCCTCGCGGGCATAAGGCCAAGTTCCACCCTGCCCAATATTTGGGTTGTCGCCGCACACCATCACATCCCAAATGCTCCAGTTGAAGCGTGGAATTCCATCAACTTTGATTTGATGACTGTTGTTGACCCACTCACAGCAAGCCGCATCGCCAACTTGCCCATGACCAGACATTCTGGTTTTGATTTTAAACATATCTGCGGTGTCACTCAGTACGACCGCTTTATCTGGCAATACGAGGTCTGCCGCCATCTGGCCATAATTGTATGATTTAAAATCGGACCAAATTGGTTCTCTTTTGATGAGGTCACGTGGCGGAATACCTTCTATAAATGCAAATTGAAGGTCGATCAATTCTTGGGTATTGTGCGCTGCAAGATCAACAAGACCGTGCAGGTATTGCTGATAATCCGTGACGTCATAAATCCAGGTAAATCCATTTGGCCCGAGGTCAAACTGAATGCCGTAAGGCGTAATGTAGCGCGCAATCTCGACATCGTGAATAATTTCAAATGGCGGATTATACGCAACAATTGACTGATTTTGCAAACTGACCGTAGTTTGGATTGGGTTGCTCGACAAAACCTGCCCGTTCAGGCCAAAATGCTGCATTTGCCCAGCAGGTGCACCCACATAGGTTTGGACCAATTCAAAGTGTCTGTGCAAAGGAACTTGCTTAAAGACCACTACAGGTTCTTTGAGTTGGAGCTTTGC
>JBEDCS010000021.1:0-6972 GCA_041176605.1 Bacteroidota bacterium | reverse complement strand
ATTATTATTTTGAATTAGTAAAGTTCTTTGGCGATGTTCCATTGATCATTGACAAGCGCATCGGTATTGAAGAAGCAAGAACAATTCCGCGCTCGCCTAAAGCCGAAGTATATGCTCAAATCGAAGCAGATTTGATCGCTGCAGCTGCGGTATTAAACCCAGTAGCTGCTCAAAAAGGAAGAGCAACACGAGGTGCTGCCAAAGCTTTACTCGGAAAAGTTTATTTGTATCAAAACAAATTTACGGAGGCTGCAGCCATTTTTGATGAGATCATCGATTCAGGACAATATAGCCTTTACCCAGACTACAGCCAATTATTTAGTGTAGCAGCTGAAAACAACAGCGAAACGATTTTCGATATAGAATATACGGGTGCTGAAGGTGGAAGCTACGGCTGCCTCATTTGTTTGGAAGGTAATGCCGCTGTTGGGTTCCAAGGAATCAGACAATACAACGGCCCTGTATACGGCGACGGCAACTCTTATAATTTGCCTACGCCAGAGCTTTACGCAGCATTTTCACCTATTGATCAGCGCAGGGCTGCTACAGTTCTTGACATCGAGGCATTTATTGCCGCGCAACCTAATCCAGGGCAAATTACTTACGCCATCGGAGCAGGTGGACACACGGGTTACTACAACAACAAATACATCAAAAAACAAGGTGAAATTGGCTTGCCAGACAACGACCTTACAAGTCCTGTAAATTATCGCGTTTTGCGCTATGCAGATGTATTGTTAATGGCTGCAGAAGCACATTACCAAATTGGTAATCCAAGCCGCGCAACTGCTTTGGTGAATCAAATTCGTCAGCGCGCGGGCATACCAGGAGCCTCTGTCAACAACATCGAAAAAGTATACAATGAAAGACGTTTAGAGCTTTCAGGCGAAGGTTTGCGCTTTTTTGACCTCGTTCGAACAGGTCAGGCCGCACAATATATCCCTGGATTTGTTGTTGGTAAACATGAACTCTTCCCTATTCCACAGGTCGAAATCGATCTTGCCGGAGGAAATTGGAGTCAAAACCCAGGTTATTAATCATTAGAAATTAAAAGCCATGAAAAACTTATTTTTAAGCATCTTGACCATCGCACTAGGATTAGCTGCGTGTCAAAAATATGAGCCGAGCCTCGGGCCTGCTCCAAGTCAGGCTGATGCCGAGTTTACAATGAACCCGTCAGCGGCAAATGCCAATATCATCGAACTAAGCGCCAATAATCCTGATATTCAATGTGTGTGGGATTTCGGAAACGGCTCTAAAGCGCAGGGTCCGAATGTTACGGCAACTTACCCATATGCCGGGACTTACACCATTAAACTGACTGTTTTTGCCAAAGGCGGTAGCCGCAGTTCTAGCAAACAAGTAACCATCGCTAATGACGACTTTACACTTCTTAACAACCCTTACTACACCTTGCTTACTGGTGGAGTAAATGGGCCTGGTTACAAAGTTTGGGTCGTTGACTCAAGCGCATCAGGCCACATGGGCGTTGGCCCAGATCCAGAAAGCCCACTTGGGCCTACTCCTGAATGGTGGGCAGCAGGGCCTAGCGAAAAACCCGGATGTGGTTTGTACAATGATCAATATGTCTTCCATTTAAATGGATTCAAGTTTGATATGATTGCTAACGGGGATGTTTATTTACACAATTCTTTGGCCGCTAATTTCCCGGGTTCTTTCCAAAACCTCGGCGATTTTACGGCTCCATATGATGACCAAATGAATGAAAGTTGGTTATTAACAGAGGGCACCGAAACAACGATTACAATTTCAAATAATGCGTTTATGGGCTTCTATACAGGGCCAAAAGTTTATAGAATTCTGAGTGCTACAGACTCGACATTACATTTACAGTACGGCCATCACGCCGGAGGTTTAAAGTGGTACCTAAAGTTAAAAACGCTTTAAGCATAGAACTATGAAAATGATGCTATTCCTAATCTTGAGCATAGGTTTAATTTCCTGTGAGCCTGACGTTGTTAAACCAGCAGGCAAACCGAGTAATTTACAGACGCAACTCACTGTAACTAACGGAGAAGTACATGTACAAGCAAGTGCAGATAGTACTAACTTCTTTACAATTACATTCTTTGATGTCAATGATACTGTCACGGTTGAAAGTACTACAGGAGAAGCCGTGCACGTTTTCAATACGAGCGGAACCTACAAAATTCGAACGCGAGCACACGTAATGCAAAACGACTTCATTGAACTCAATGAAGAAGTCCTTATCGAAATCAGTACAGGAAATACAGGTGCGCCTACTTCAGGTTATATAAGCCCTTTGAGCTACCCAAATTACACACTCGTTTGGAGCGATGAATTCAATGGTTCTGGGCTTTCTAGTGACTGGACTTACGATATCGGAACAGGTAGCTGGGGTTGGGGAAACAACGAGCTACAATATTACAAACAAGACAATGCAGTTGTTTCAGACGGCATCCTTACCATTACTGCTAAAAACGAAACCTTTAATACTTCCAATTACACCTCAAGTCGCATCAAAACCCAAGGTATCAAATCTTGGAAATATGGCCGCATTGACGTTCGTGCTGCCTTACCATACGGACAAGGCATTTGGCCTGCCATTTGGATGCTCGGAGACAACATCACGACAGCTGGCTGGCCAGCCTGTGGAGAAATTGACATTATGGAACTCATCGGAGGCGCCGGGGCAAATGATAGAACAGTTCATGGAACAGTTCACTGGAGCAATAATGGTTCACATGCACAATATGGAGGTAGCAAAACACTTTCTTCCGGAAAATTCGCAGATAATTTCCATGTATTTTCTATCGAATGGGATGCAAACTCCATTCACTGGTTATTAGACAATGTACAATACCACAGCATTGACACCAGCCCTGCCGAAATGAGCGAATTCAGAGAAAAATTCTTCATTATCCTCAACGTAGCCGTAGGTGGTAACTGGCCAGGTTCACCAGATCCAACGACTACCTTCCCACAAAAAATGTTTGTAGATTACGTTCGCGTATTTCAATAAATAAACACTCATGAAATTATTGTCCTCCTTCCTAGTACTGTTGGTCCTTTTTGGGTTCAATAGTGCTGAAAAACTCTATTTTACAAATCCAACAGATCAAGATATTGAGACACTCATTGCCAACATGAGTATCGAAGAAAAGGTTGGACAAACTTGCCAAATTACACTCGACGCCATTCATAAAGCAGATGAAAAAGGGCAAGCTCTTATTCCTGAACAAGTTGACCCTAATAAACTCAAAGAGGCGATTGAAGTTTATCACGTCGGTTCAATTCTAAACGTTGGTTGGCATACTTTGAGTATGGACGAATGGACCTCTATCATGAGTTCGGTTCATTTGCCCTACATGAAGAAGGAAACCAACATTCCGATTCTTTACGGCATAGATGCGATCCACGGTGTAAACTACACGGTTGGGGGCACACTATTTCCACAAGAAATTGGTTTGGCCGCTACCTGGAATCCTGCGCTTGCAGAAAGAATGGGGCAAGTAACCGCTTATGAATGTCGGGCCTCTGGAATTCCTTGGAATTTTTCTCCCGTACTTGACTTAGGGCGCCAGCCATTGTGGTCGCGTCATTTTGAAACATTAGGAGAAGACCCTGTTCTAGGTACTCAAATGGGAGCAGCACTTGTGAGGGGTTATCAAGGAACAGGCAAAGAAGTCGATAACTACCATGTGGCGGCTTGTTTGAAACACTTTGTTGGTTACAGTGCTAGCTTCAGTGGCCGTGACCGCACTCCTGCATTCATTCCTGAGAAATACATGCAAGAACTGTATTTGCCAGCCTTCAAAGAAGCTGTTGCACAAGGTGCCCTCACACTCATGATCAATTCTGGCGTCGTCAACGGCATCCCAGGCCACGCCAATTACCACCTCTTGACCCAAACGCTAAAAAAAGATTGGGGATTCAAAGGCTTTGTTGTTTCTGACTGGGAAGACTTCATTATGTTGCATACTATACACCGCACAGCACCTTCATTGGCCGAGGCGGCAATTCAAGCATTTAATGCTGGAGTAGATATGAGCATGGTACCTTCAAATCCACAATACAAAACCTATTGTCAGGATATGATTGCGGCTGTAAAAAATGGTCAAGTCAGCATGACGCGTCTTGATGACGCCGTCAGAAGAATCTTATATGTTAAAAAGCAACTGGGCTTATTCCAAAATCCTTTGCCGAATTTAGATCAATACCCTCTATTTGGTAGTGAAGATCACAAAAAAGCTGCCAAAGAAGCAGCTCTTGAATCCATTACATTACTTAAAAACGAAAGTGCAGTGCTTCCGCTCCAAGGTAACCAGCGCATATTAGTTGCTGGCCCGGGTGCCGCAAGTATCAATATGCTCAATGGTGCCTGGACACACACTTGGCAAGGATTAGATACGAGCTTTAACACGCAAGGTATCTTAAACATCTATCAAGCCCTCAAATACCAATTGCCCAACACGTCTATTAGCTATGCAAAAGGCGTTGAACTTTATTTGGATAAGGATTTTGAAGCATCGCGTTTTGTCAATATCGAAGCTTATAAAAAAGCGCTCAAGAAAAATGATGTCGTTGTTATTTGCGTTGGTGAATTGCCATCTACCGAAAAACCAGGTGACATTCGCAGCCTTCAGCTCGATGAAAAACAAAAAGATTTAGTGCGCTTGGCAAAAGCGGCCAACAAAAAAGTGGTCTTGGTACTCCTTGAAGCGCGTCCACGCATTATCAATGATATTGAGCCGCTTTGTGATGCGATCATTCAGGCCTATTTACCCGGGGATCAAGGCGGGATGGCCCTCAGTGAACTCATCACAGGAAAAGCAGACTTCAGCGGACGCTTACCCTACACCTATCCGCGCTACGATGGCGTGATCGAATTCTATGACCACCCAGGGAGCGTTGCTCGTGCCAAATCTGGGCAATTTACGGCTTACAACCCACAATGGGACTTCGGTTTTGGATTATCTTATAACTATGCACAAATCAGCAATGTTCAATTTGTCAGCAAGAATGAAACACTCGGGACTTTTTCAGTTTCTGTGACAATTAAAAATGACACGAAACAACTCACCAAAACGGTTGTCCCAGTTTATTTAAGTGACCTTTACGCAAGCACTACGCCTGAAGGAAAAAGACTCATCGGTTTCAATAAAGTCACGCTCAACCCCGGTGAAAATAAAACGATTGTTTTCAAATTTGATGCGAACAACCTTAAACGCATTGCCGCTGATGGCAAGTGGCGTTCCGAAAAAGGAACTTTTGAAATCAAAGTCGCTGACCAAGTACTCACATTTAACCTCAGCAACGACATTGATTTTTAAAGCTTTATGCTAGATTTTTTTGCTTATTGTATTTTTTACTATATTTATCCCAAACTTTCTAATTTAGAAACTCTAAAACCCCTAAAAATTAACAACATGAAAAAACTGTACTTTTTACTTTTTGCTCCAATCTTGAGTCTTTCTGCTCAGGTTGAGGGTACTTGGAAACTGGCTCCACAAGCTGGCGCTCTAGGTGTTGGTCCCAATCTTGGGGACATCAGCTGGTGGTCCAATGGTGCTGGTGAATTAACCACTCGCGCTTGTCTTTTTGACGATTCAATTAAATTTGAAGCCAACGGTACCATGACTCATTACATGGATGGTGCAACTTGGTTAGAAGGATGGCAAGGTGTCAGCCCAGATGCTTGTGGTGCGCCAATTGCTCCACATGTTGGTGGAGCTGCAACTTATGCTTACGATGCTACTGCTGGTACATTAACCGTAAACGGTTTAGGTGCACACATTGGCTTGGCTAAAGTGATCAACGGTGCTGAAATCGCTAACCCAGGAGCCGCTGCAAGTTCAATTACTTACAACGTAGCTATCTCTAACGGTGGTAACACCATGACTGCAGATATCAACTTCGGTCCAGGATGGTGGCGTTTTGTTTACCAACGTACTGTTCCGCTTCCAGTTCAAGACTACAACGTTAAATTCCGCGTAGACATGTCACAATACACAGGTTCTTTAACAGGTGGTGTATTTGTAAACGGAACTTTCAACGGCTGGTGTGGTACTTGTAACCCAATGACAGACATGGGCAACGGAATGTGGGAAACCACCCTTCCATTGGCTCCAGGTGCTATTGAATACAAATTCACAATCGACGGATGGAACGCACAAGAAGAATTCACTGGTACTGAAACTTGTATTGACCCAGTCAATGACGGTTTCAACAACCGCTACCACGTAGTTGCTGGCGACGTTACTTTGCCAAACGTATGTTTCGCAAGCTGTAACGTTTGTACCAACGATGTTGCTTTCTCTGTAGACATGAATGATTACGTAACAGGTGGTGGATCTACTGCAGCTGGCGTGTTCTTGAACGGTACTTTCAATGGCTGGTGTGGTACTTGTACCCCAATGACTGACGCTAACGGCGACAACGTTTGGGAAGTAACAGTTCCACTTGGTTTAGGTTCTATTGAATACAAATTTACTGTAGACGGATGGAATGTATCTGAGCAATTTGTAGGTGGTGAGTCTTGTACTGTAACAAATGGTGGTTTCACCAACCGTTCTTACACTGTAACTGCTCCAGCTACTGTAGGTTTGGTATGTTGGGAAAGCTGTTCAGCTTGCTTAGGTGGTATCGATGAAGCTACTGCTTCTGTATCTATCTACCCTAACCCGGTTAACAGCATCATGACTGTTCAAGCTACTGAAGCGATGCAACAAATCCGTATCGTTGACCTTACAGGTAAAGTAGTTGCTGCATTTGTTGGCAACGGTCTTACTCAAGAAATCAGCGTAGAAGACCTCAAAGCAGGTATCTACACTATCCAAGTTGCAACAGCTACTGGTAACAGCAGCAAGCAATTTGTGAAAAAATAAGAAGTTGATTGATGAAAAGGAGGGGCTTTCGAAAGAGGCCCCTTTTTTTGTGCCTACAATCGGCGTTCTATGCGTATTTTTGCAATATGGATCACGACATCGA
>JBEDCS010000020.1:0-3686 GCA_041176605.1 Bacteroidota bacterium | reverse complement strand
TGTCAGAGAGTAATCTTTCGGATCAACAGGACTCACTTCAACAACTATATCCCAATATCCGGCACATCCATGCAAGAGTCGGTTTTGAACAAAGCCCTCAGCTGACAGACCCTTTTGCCCCAGAGTGGGAGCAGCACTTAAAAACTTATACCAATTGGTGGCGTGCCATACATGAGCAACATCTGCTCGATCAAAAAACGCATTTGACCATTACGCCAGAATTCGGACCATTTCCATACATGCCTCAACAACCTTATTCCCAAAAGCCCTTGGCCGACCAGTGGGACTTAAATTATCGCATGAAAAATTATTTACAAGCATACTTTCATTGATGTCATTTAACAAATTGGTTTTATTGCCCTTATTCATTTTGAGCTTTTCTTTACAAGCCCAAAAGAATCTTTCAAGTGTCAATACGTTTATTGGAACAGATGGCACAGGGCACACCTTTCCTGGGCCGTCCATGCCTTTTGGAATGGTACAGCCGGGGCCAGATAACCAAGATTTTGGGTGGAATCATACCAGTGGTTATCAGTTCAATGATTCTTGCTTATTGGGTTTTTCACAAACACACTTGAGCGGAACCGGTATCAATGAAATGGGCGACATTCTGCTTCTGCCGATCAACCCAAAAAAGGAACATTTGAAAAATGCCTACTTCAAGCAAACAGAGCAGGCAAGAGTAGGGTATTACGCTGTTAAAAAGCAAGATAACGTCAAGGTTGAACTGAGTTGTACAGAACGTGTGGCTATTCATCAGTATACTTTCCCGGACAAAGAAGCACAAGTACTTGTAGATTTTCAGCACGGTTTGCGTTTTGTTTTTGAGGCGAATGACCCCAAGGGCTTGGTGCTGGAAAGCGCTGTAACAATAGAAAATAACACCACCATTTCAGGCTATTGTTCAACGTCAAATTGGGTCAAGCGCAAGTACTTTTTTACCATGACATTTAACCAACCCTTTGTAAGTTCAACTTTGGTGCCGCGCAAAGAAAACGACAAAGCACCAAAATACGTTTTGAATTTTCAGCTCGACCAAACTAAAATTTTAAAAGTAAAAATTGCCCTTTCTACGGTTGATGTCGAAGGCGCCAAATTGAATATGCAGGCAGAGCTCAGTCACTGGGACTTCGAAAAAGTTTATCGCGACAATCGCAATGTTTGGGCAAACTATATCGATCGAATTCAGATCAAAGCCCCTCAAAAGCAAAGAGAAATATTTTATACCTCGCTGTATCATTTACTGTTGCAGCCTTCCAACATTGCAGATGTTGATGGCAGATATCGCGGTGCAGATGACCAAATTCGGACTGCGCCAAATAAAGCGTATTACTCTACACTATCTAATTGGGATATCTATAGGGGCGCATTCCCCTTATTGCAAATAATTGCGCCAGAGCGCATAGATGACATCATTCAAAGCATGCTCTTGCACCATGAAGCCGCTGGTTTTTTACCCATTTGGACAGCCTGGGGGCAAGACAACTACTGCATGATTGGCAACCATGCAATTCCTATGATTTTATCGGCCTATGAGAATGGTTTCAGGGGCTTTGATGCGGGCGCTGCGCTTCAGGCAATGGTCGAGACCTCCACAATAAGTCATATCAATTCTGATTGGGAAACCTATAATCAATATGGTTATTACCCCTTTGATCTTTTGGACAACGAATCTGTTTCTAGAACCCTCGAAAGTGGCTACGACGACTGGTGCGTGGCCGAAATGGCGCGTCAATTAGGAAAGGAAGAAGTTGAAAAAGAATTTCAAAAGCGCGCTCTTTTTTATCAAAATATCTATGACTCCAGCACTACTTTTTTCAGAGGGAAGGATGCACAAAGCAACTGGAGAACGCCATTTGACCCACTGATGGCCACCTCACCACTCAACAATCCTGGCGATTACACCGAGGCTAACGCATGGCAATATTTCTGGACGCCCGCCCAGCACGATATTAACGGACTCAAAAACTTACTCGGAGGCGATGAAAATTTCACAAAAAAGCTCAATACATTTTTCACAACTGAAGCTCAAAACCCAAATAAATTTTTGGGTCAGGAAGCTATGATCGGGCAATACGCCCATGGCAATGAACCGAGTCATCATATCATTTATTTATATGCTTTTACTGATCAACAGAAGCTCGGGCAAAAATACATACACCAAGTCGTTGAAGATTTTCATAACAATACGCCTGACGGCATGATAGGCAATGATGACTGCGGTCAAATGAGTGCTTGGTACCTCTTATCTACTTTAGGTTTTTACCCAGTTAACCCAGCAAATGGCGCTTTCATTTTTGGCGCGCCGCAGGTCAAAAAAGCTACGTTGCTTCATGCCAATGGTCATCAGTTAACCATCAAAGCCAAGGATTTCTCGAAGGAGAATATTTTTCAGAATGAAGTTTTTTTGAATGGCCAAAAACGAACACAAAATTATATACGCTATTCAGAAATCATGCAAGGTGGTACATTGCAGTTTCAAATGGTTCCGATTGATTAATAATTAGATAAATATACGTTGATGAAAAAAAATAGTCTATTTCTGCTTTTATTGCTCGTCTCCAATTTCATGAACGCGCAACAGCTTAAAAATCCAAAAACAAAAGGGGAAATCATTTACCATGTTTGTCAGCGCAGCTTTTATGACAGTAACGGCGATAGCCATGGAGATCTCAACGGACTGCGCCAGAAATTACCCTACCTCCAAGATTTAGGCGTGACTTCAATTTTACTATTTCCGCTGTATGAAGCCGATTGCTACCACAACTATTTTGCAAACAATTTCGAACAAATTGACCCCGAGTTTGGAACCATGCAAGATTACATTGATTTAGTCAAAGAAGTGCACCAACGCGGGATGAAAATCTACCTTGACATGGAAACGCAATACGTTACCTCCGAACACCTGTGGTGGAAAGATGCAGTAGGTAATCTGAACTCGCCTTATAGTGATTTTATATTGTTTGAAGACGACGCACACCAAACGCCGGCTACCATGGTTTTTGACTTGAGGATCTTGAACGGCTATGATGGTAAAGTCATTACGGCCACTACAGTCAATTTGAAAAGCAAAAAGGTACTCGACTACAACATTGAATTGTTTTCCTATTTCATGGATCCAAACAAAGATGGCAAATTCGACGATGGGGTCGATGGTTTTCGTTTGGATCATGCCATGGATCACTTGGATGGCAAACCAACCCTCACCAATTTATTTGCAGAATTTTGGAAGCCTTTAATTCATACACTAAAAGACATCAATCCACAAATAAAAATCGTTGCGGAACAAGCTAATTGGGCCGATTACGGTTTTGAGTATTTTGAGAAAGCAGGAGTGGACCGCATGTTCGGTTTTGGTTTACAACAGGCTATTTTATCTTTTGATAAGGAGCAAATTATTCAAAATGCTGAAATCATCTTCAACAAAACGCCTCAGGGGAAAGAGCAAATCATCTTCATTGAAAACCACGACATCGATCGCTTTGCATCGATTCAAACCAATTTTGAAAAGCAAAAAACGGCAGCGGCAATGATGTTGCTCATGGGTGGTGTGCCGTCTATCTATTATGGCCAAGAAATTGGGATGCAAGGCAAGGTTTATTCTTTTGGTAACACAGACGGCAACGATATCGGTCGTAGAGAAGCATTTGAATGGTACGCCAGTGGAGAAGGAGAAGGCATGTCTT
>JBEDCS010000019.1:0-7881 GCA_041176605.1 Bacteroidota bacterium | reverse complement strand
TGATGTGCATCTTGAATTTGCGCTGTGGTGATATGATTGACCGAAAAATAGCCGTATTCTTTAATGTTTTTGTAAGTGTGGCGAGGAACGGTTGTAGGTCTTAAAATAAATCCAATGAGTGCGGGATCACTGCCAAGATGCGTCACACTCGAAAAAACTGCCACATTAGTTTGGCCTTCATTGGAGATAGTGGCGATGAGGTTGGCAGATTTATAACCGGTGCAGCTGTTGACAAGGTTGAGGCGCTCAATGCGGCCCATTTTTTCAATTTCAGGGCGGTCAATACGGATTAAAGACATATAGTATTTTAAAGATAGAACAAGCGCACCCTATAAAGGTTTGAAGGCGGGGATGATAAAAAATATACCCAAGCTGGCTTGTAAGGTTTGATCGAGTTGGCTATCGACTAGCCCCATTTTTTGATATTGAAATTTGAGTTGCAGGGCGAAATCCCTGGAGAAAAAATAAGTAGGAGTGAGCCCCACATTGACATGAATCATGTCGTCGCCTTTTAAAAGAAAATTATCTTGGATAAGGGTGCTGCGCAAGTGGGTGAGCCCAAGCCCGGCTGTCGCATAAAAATAAAAAGGAGTGCGTCTGTTGCGTCTGATGCGCATGAGGTCTTGGCTGGCGCTAATGCTGCCACTTAAAACCCTTGAATCCGGAAATTTCGTGTTGTTCATGTCGATGCCAAAACCATGATTGTTGACCGCTTTATAGACGCCTAAAGTGTAGGTAGGCCCAAGCTGCTGCATGCCTTGAGTGGCACCGACTTGCAGTTGGCCAAACCAAGCATCCCAACTACGTGCGAAATGTTGTGCGTGAGCGCGACTCAAGCTAAAGAGGCAAAATACAAGGACCATTTTTTTCATGCTTAAAAATAAGGATTAAAGAGAAATTCACAAGTCATGCCGAGAAATATGTAAGGTTTCTGGCGCCAAAGAGCAGGAGTTTTGTGCTTTATTCACTTAATAATTTCAGTCATGAAAAGAAAAATTACATTACTCTCCGCTGGGCTACTGCTGTGCTTTGGCGTAGCAAGGGCCCAGATTCCTTGCGCAGATGACCCCAATGGCTTTGTAGCCAGTAAAAATGTTGGTGGTACTGGTGCTTATCAACTTAAAATTGGTTTTGAAGAAAAAGCAGCTCAAACCTATGATTTCAACGGAACTGGCAAAATCATGAGTGTGCGTGTTTACGGCACGCATCAAACCATGACTTTTTCGGGTGTTCCACTCAAAGTAGGCGTATATCATGTCGACGCAAGTGGCAAGCCAACTACCTTAATTGCCAGTTTGCAGCATGTTTGGTGGTCGTATCCCGATAATAACAATGGTTATATCCAATTGAATTTTCCGGGTGGGGTAAGTGTGAGCACAGATTTTGCATTAACCGTGGAAGTACTCAATGCGCCGCCTTTTGGAAGCACCTTTAATTTAAAGTATACGGGCAATGGAGAAGGCTTGGGCCAAGACCTCGCTTCGTTATCAGGTACTTCAACTGGTAATAATTGGGCCAGTGCCATGAGTAGTTTTGGTAGCAATGGAGATTTTTACATCATTCCCACGATGTCTTTGCTCAATTTACCAAGTTTTGAGCTCAGCTCATCTTGTTTGCAAACCAATGAATTGATGACCACCACGAATACTTCATCGTTAGCAACAGATAGCATGTTCAATCAGATAGGTGAGAACACTTATGCGGGTACCAATCATATCTATACTTGGGATTTTGGCGACGGTAGTCCGGTTTCACATTTAGCTACGCCGTCTCATGCTTATGCTACTGCAGGGGCCTATACAATTACGCTCACCACTAAAATTGAGGGTTGGAATCAAACATGTACCAAAACCACTACCAAGCAAGTTTCGGTAGGCCTTTCTGTTGCCACCAGTGCTTTGACAAATGTTACATGTAATGGTTTGGCTAATGGTGCTTTTGTTACTGTACCACAAGGTGGTGTTGCCCCCTATCAATTTAGCCTAAATAGTGGGCCATGGCAAACCACTGCGGCCTTTACAAATTTGGCCCCTGGTGCTTATCAATTGCAGGTCAAGGATCAGAAAAATTGTACGGCTACCGTGAGCTTCAACATCACACAACCTACCGGAATATCGGTCAATAGTGTGTTAGTGACAAACAGCGCTTGTGGCTTGTTAAACGGTGCCTTTACCGCAGCTGCTACAGGTGGCGTGGGATCTTTACAGTATAAAATCAATACGGGGGCTTACCAAAATTCAGGCACATTTAGCGCGCTTGCTGCGGGGCTTTATGTCCTGACGGTCAAAGATGCTAATGCATGTACAAATACTGCCAATGTAGCCATCAATGCCAGCACTGCTCCTAGCATGAACCCACCAAATGTGATCAATGTCAGTTGTTTTAATGGCAATGACGGGTCGATTACATTGAGTTCAACAGGTGGAACCGGCGGCATTCAATACAGCACCAATAATGGACAAACGTATCAAAATGCGGGTCTATTTACAGGGCTGGGTGCTGGTACCTACACTTGTGTTGTAAAAGACAACGCGGGTTGTACCAGTTTTGCAGTAGCTACGATCACACAGGGTACAGCTATGAGTGTGGTTGCTAATGCGACAGCTGTAAGCTGTTTTGGTGCCAATAATGGCAGCATTAGTGTGGCATCTTATGGCGGTACTGGAACACATACCTATAGTTTAAACGGTGTCAATTACCAATCTTTGGCCCAATTTACGGGGCTATATGCCGGTACCTACAACGTGTATGTCAAAGACGTGACGAGTTGTGTCAAGACAGCAATCGTGACCGTAGGGCAAGCGCCTGCTTTGGTTAGCTCGGTAAATGTTGTTGCTGCTACGTGTAACGGGCAGGCAACTGGTAGTATTACAGCCACTATTACAGGAGGCACACCAAGTTATAGCTATAGTTTGGATGGCATTACTTATCAAAGTTCCAACGTATTTAGCAATTTAATTGCGGATACCTTCAATCTCAAAATTAAGGATGCCAATAATTGTATACTCAATACCAGTGTATTGGTCGGCCAGCCTGCAGCACTAACTGCAACAGTCAATACAACCAACGCTACATGTTTATCCAACAATGGTTCAATCATGGTAGTAGCTTCGGGTGGTTCAGGTTCGGGTTATCAATATAGCTTAAACGGCATTACATTTACGAGTGTAGGCTTGTTCAGCAATTTGCCGGCGGGTACACACTTTGTGGTCTTGCGAGATGCCAATATGTGTCAGAATACAGTTTCTGGTGTCATCACCTCTGCTGGCGGCCCTCAAATTGGTAACCTCAGTGCGCAAAATGTATCTTGTAATGGTGGAATAGACGGTGCAATTACCGTACTCAATGTTACGGGTGGTACGGGCAGTTTGCAGTACAGTAAAAATGGCATCAACTTTCAAGCAAGTAATGTTTTCAATAACCTTTTAGCCGGAGCATATATTATCCATGTCAAAGATGCCAATGGTTGTATTGACACAATGGCCAAAACAGTATTGCAACCTAATGCTTTTATGGTATTGACCAATGTTACTGATGTCTTGTGTCATGGCGCTTCAACCGGTGCAGCACAAGTATTGGCTTCGGGTGGTGCAGGTTTCTTTGCATACAGCTTAAATAATGGCCTCAATTACCAAGCAGGTTCTAGTTTCTTGAACCTTGGTGCTGGTACTTATACCGTGCTCATCAAAGATGCAGCTAATTGTATTGCCGTACACAATTTCATCATCACAGAACCGACTCCAATTCAAGTACACACTGCCACGCTCGATGTCACTTGTTATGGTGCCGATGATGGCGAAATTACGGTTACTGCAAGTGGTGGTGTTGCGCCTTATTTATATAGCGTCAATGCCCTGCCTTTTAGTGCACTTAATAGTTTTGAAAACCTTGCCGGAGACCTTATTTATGAAGTACATGTCAAGGATTCTAACTTATGTCAGGTGACAGTTTATCGTTTTGTCAATGAACCTTCATTGATACAACTCAATTACCTCGTGACCAACGTTACTTGCTTTGGTGGCAATAACGGTGCAGTGAATTTGAACTTAACTGGCGGTGTGAGCCCTTATACCATTTCTTGGAGTGACCAAAGTATCGGCAGTTCTATCAGCAATTTAAGTGCTGGCCCTGTAGGTGTAGAGGTCAGTGACTTGAATGGTTGTACTGGGCAAATGGATTTCATCATTGCACAACCAGCAGCTCCGTTGGTCGTGAATGCGAATATCACCCATGCAACTTCATCTACAGCACTTGACGGCGCTTTGGACCTCACCACGACTGGCGGCACAGCTCCATACAGCTACATTTGGTCAAATGCGGCTACGGCCGAAGACCTCACTGACCTCGGTGTTGGTTTGTATGTCGTGACGATCACTGACGACAACGGTTGTTCATTGGCTACAACTTTCCAAATCAATAGCCAGGTAGGTGTACAAACACTTGCTGCGCTCGATTGGAATATTTACCCGAACCCAACAAGCGAAATTTTATACAGTGAAGTGGATTTAGCAACACCGCACACCTTGCGTATTTTCAATACGATGGGCCAGCAATTGCTCGTTCAAAACGCTACTGAAGCGCTCGGAAAACTCGATGTAAGCTTTTTGCCAGCAGGTACTTACTTGCTTGAATTAAGCGATGAGCAGCACCGTGAAACACGTACATTCACTGTCATCAAATAGTTCGAAAACGTTATAAATTTCGACAAGAAAAATGTAAACAAAAAGCGTTGTAAACCACTGAAATTTGTAGAAGTAACAACGCAGTTACCCTTTAAAAACTGACAACATGATCACAAACGAAGAATTGCAAAAAAATGTGCAAGATGCCATCAAATGGCAACCGCTGTTAAAAGCAGCAGAAATAGGTGTGATAGCCAAAGAAGGCGTAGTATCACTGACAGGTAACGTAAATAGCTTCACTAAAAAAATGGAAGCAGAAAAAGCTGCAAAAAGTGTGGCAGGAGTTCGTGCAGTCGTAGAAGATATCCATGTCAAATTCGCTAATGACCTCGAAAAAACTGATGAAGAATTGGCCAGTGAAATCCTACGCAGCATGAAGTGGGATTGGTCGGTGCCAGAAGAAAAAATTCAGGTGAAGGTCGAAGACGGATGGGTTTCTTTGGATGGCGCAGTTGAATGGAATTTTCAGCGCGAATCGGCAAAAAACTGCACGGCAAATTTAATAGGGGTTAAAGGGGTAACCAATAATATTTCAGTCAAATCAGGATCTACAGATCAGGTAGAAAAAGAAGCGATTGAAAAAGCCCTTTCGCGGAGCTGGATGGTTGATGACCAAAATATCCAAGTAAAAGTGAAAGGGAATAAAGTTGTCTTGCGGGGCGCAGTAGAATCTCTCTTTGAGAAGGACGAAGCAACTCGCTTGGCCTGGAACGCGCCAGGGGTCAATGAAGTAGACAACGAACTGGCTGTCATTTATGATTTTTGAAGGAGAATCATAACTTGAATGAAGAGCAGCACGGGCAACCGTGCTGCTTTTTTTTATCCGACGTAAAAAACTTACGTACTTGTGGCTTACCTTCGTAAAAATTCTAGCCATGACCTATCTACTTCTTGCCCTTGCATTGCTCTCTGTTGTTTTGTTGTTCCTGATTTTTTCAAAAATATCTGCCCAACAAAACCAAAACTACGAGCAGCTTATTAAAGAAATGCTGAGCGCGCAGTTTAAAGAAAATCGCCAAGAACTTTCCGAGTCTTTGCGTCAGAACCGCGACGAACTCACTCAGGGCCTTGATCGACTCACTCAAAAATTAGAAGAGAAACTGCTCTTGATCAGCGAAGGTCTTAATAAAAACGCCAAAGAAAACCGCGATGAGCTCACCAACTCTTTGAAAAACTTCTCAGACACCATGGCTGTCAAGCAATCTGAACTCGTGAAGTCCACCGAAGAAAAGCTCGAAAAGATGCGCGAAACCGTAGACGAAAAGTTACACAAAACGCTCGAGGAGCGCTTGGGGCAGTCGTTCAAGTTGGTTTCAGAACGTCTTGAAGCCGTTCAGAAAGGCCTCGGTGAAATGCAAAACTTAGCCAGCGGCGTTGGTGACCTCAAAAAAGTACTCAGCAATGTCAAAACACGTGGGGTTCTCGGTGAAATTCAACTTGGCAACATCCTCGAGCAGATCATGGCGCCAGAGCAATACGAGGCCAATGTCAAGACCAAAAAAGGTTCCAATGATCATGTCGAGTTTGCCATCAAATTGCCTGGCAAAGATGACCTCGGTCAAGAAGTTTATTTGCCAATCGATGCCAAGTTCCCACAAGAAGATTACGTGCGTTTGCAAACGGCCTATGACCAAGGCGATATCGTTGGCATTGAAGCTGCTAACAAAGCGCTTTCCAATAGCATTAAGAAATTCGCCAAAGACATCCGCGATAAATACATTGACCCACCACACACCACTGATTTCGGTATCATGTTCTTGCCGATTGAAGGATTGTTTGCAGAGGTGGTGCGTCAGCCCGAGCTGGTGGCTATATTGCAACGCGAGTACAAAATCATCGTAACTGGCCCAACTACACTTGCCGCCATGCTCAATAGCTTGCAAATGGGCTTCAAGACACTAGCCATTCAGAAGCGCTCAAGCGAAGTTTGGCAAATTTTGGGTGCCGTTAAAACCGAATTCACGAAGTTCGGAACCGTCTTGGAAAAAGCCCGCAAAAAAATCTCAGAAGCCGACGGCGAACTCGAAAAACTCGTAACTACCCGCACCAATCAATTGATGTCGAAACTCAAAAAAGTGGAAGAGCTCCCAAGTTCAGAAAGTGCCAAGTTACTCGAAGGTCCAATTGAAACTTTTGAGGACGATTCAGAGGAGATTGAATAAATTCCTTTAAGCTTCTACTGTAGCTTTCTTAGATTGGCGGTATAAAAAGCTTTCATAAATGAAACGCTTGGCAAAACGCACTTGCTTATCAGCATTGATGAGCTTTTTGTATACATTCGCATTGACGCCAAAGTATTCATAACTTGCGCCATTCGTAAACGTGATTTCAAGCAACAAACCTTTGTGTCTGAAATCAGCGATGCCACATTCGTTGATTGTTTGCTGATACTCTTCAAGTTGTGCAGCTTTTGTTTCAGGGGCAATGCTCACCAAGAAATGATACCCATCAACTACCTGACGTCCCATTTCTGCCGCTTCTTCTTTGAGTGGGTCACCATCCTGAAATTTATCGGGGTGCCACTGCTTCACTAATGCTCTGTATGTTTGCTTCAGTGCAGCAAGTTCAATTTGGTTTTCAATCTGGAATAATTTCTTGTAGGCGTTGATGCGTTTCATGTACGGAGTTAGGCCGGCAAAGGTAGGCCTCTTTTTTGGTTATTGGGCTGAATTTGCCAATTATTACTGCACAATACTGTTCAAGGCCTGAATAGAATCGTGCACGGCCATGGCTTTTTGCACTTTTTGTAAGTGAGCTTGGTTGCGCTTTTCAAGTTCCGCAACGGGAATAAAGGCCTGCTTGGTAATCGGAAAGTCTTTGAGCATTTCTCCGCTATAGTAAAATTCATAACAAAGCCCTCCAAATGTGTATTCTTTGTTGCCGACTGTGAAATTTGAGCCGCCCACTTCTGGGTTCTTTTTAGGCTTGCTTTTGTGAAAACCTAAATTGAAGAGGGTCCCAATAATCTCAGGTCTGTAAGATAAATCTTCGCCAGCTCGTTGCCAATGTGCTTGGTACTGTCTGATCAAAAACGCAGTGTACAAATACGAGTAAAAATGATCACCCCCCATAATGAGTCGTTGGATTGTCTTGTGCTGATGCGCCTTGATGCTGTCGATTACCAAGCCTGGAGCGGCATCTGTGGTATTGAGTGTTTTGAAAAAGTAATCGCCAGGATAAAACTCACTTTTCGGGTTGA
>JBEDCS010000018.1:0-3661 GCA_041176605.1 Bacteroidota bacterium | reverse complement strand
GTCAAGCAAGCTGCTTTGATCTACTCTGCCATTCCTTTGGCCTCCATTGGTGGCATTCTTGCTTTATATTTCCGTGATATGCCATTCTCTATTTCGGCTGGTGTTGGGTTTATCGCCTTGTTTGGTGTAGCTGTACTCAACGGCATTGTGCTCATTGCTGAGTTCAATACTTTGCGCAAATCGGGTGCACCTTTGATGCAAGTTGTTGTCAAAGGCACTGCAAACCGACTCAGACCCGTGTTGCTCACTGCGTTTGTTGCATCTTTAGGTTTTTTACCTATGGCACTTTCACACGGAAGCGGGGCTGAGGTTCAAAAACCTTTAGCAACTGTCGTTATAGGTGGTCTGATTACAGCGACTTTGCTGACGCTTTTTATTCTGCCTGTGTTGTATGTTATTTTCGAAAAGCCATTTAAACTGCGCAAAAAAAAGATCCTCACTTTTGTGCTGCTGTTCTTAATTATACCGCAATTTTCAGCTCAATTGCGCTTCACTGATGCCCAAATTTTTGAACAAATGCTCGATCAAAATGGCATGCTGAAGTCTGCGGCCTTAGAAGGGCAGCGACAACTGACCATAGCACAAGGAACTTCAGCTTGGCAGCCCCTTTCGGTTTCCTATATGCAAGGACAGTTTAATTCTCAGTATGCCAAGGACAACAACCTAACTTTTACACAACAGATTCCTTTTGCAGGGGTTCAAAAGATTCAAAATGAAATTGGCGCTAACCAAGCGGCGTTTTCTGCTGAAGCGATGGCTGTCATGAAGCGCGATTACAAAAGGCAGCTCGATTTACAAATACAGCTCATCCGCAAACAGCAAAAAGAACTGCAGCTAACGAGTGCTCAAGATTCTATTTACCGTTTACTTGAACAGAAAATGTTGGTGCGTTTTGAACTCGGCGAAGTTTCCAAAATGGATTACATTTTGGTGCACTCGAAATTAGCAAGAACCAGTGCGCAACTTAAGCAGTTGCAACAAGCATTGGCACATTCCTGGGCGCAGCTTCATCTACTTATGGCTTATTCAGGACCAGCCTTTGAATTGAGTCAAGACGAAGCAATAGACCTTCAAAAGTTACCACTTGCACCAAATGATCAACCACATCCTGTCCTTGAACAATACGAGCTCAATGCACAAAAAATTAAATTTGACATGCAGCTCAATAAAGCACTTCAAGTTCCCCAAATAGCCTTAGGTTATTTCAACCAAACGCTTGTCGGGACTCAAAATATTTCGGGGCAAGATGTCTATTTTGGCCCGAATCAACGCTTTCAGGGCGCAATTGTCCAAACGCAAATCCCTATAGATTTCAAAGCCTTTCAAAAGCGCAAAGAAGCGCTTGACATCGAATTGAAACAAAATGAATTGCAACAAAAACAACGCTCGCAGCAGCTCAGTTCAGAACAAAAGCAACTATACGGGCAATTACTTGCACTTTACGCAGCTTACCAAGACTTTAATTCTTCTATAGATAGTGAGCTCAAGCAATTGCAAACAGATGCGGTTTTGCAATTAGAAAGCGGACAAATTTCCTTACTCGATTACATGCAACTCCAAGACCACAAAATGGCACTAGAATTAGAATTATTGCAGTGGCAACATGAACTCAAAACGATTTATATACATTACAACTGGTATTCAAATGAAAACAATTAAAATCACCATGATGCGGTGCATAGGCATTTTATTGCTTTTGCAAAGCTGTTCTTCAGAACAAACAAACACTACTGGTCCTTCAGACAGTAACAACGCGGCACTTTCCACAGATCGCGTGCACCTCACAACTGCTCAGCAAAAAAACCTAGGATTATCCTTTGGGAACTTAGAGAAACAAGCACTTGGACTCACAATTTTTGCCAATGGACAAATAGAAGTGCCGCCTCAAAATAAGTCTTATATCTCGATGCCATACGGAGGTTATATCAAGCAAATCAAAGTGCTTGATGGGATGCGCGTCCAGAAAGGCCAGGTCTTGATGACCGTAGAACATCCCGATATTGTCGCTCTGCAACAAACCTTTTTAGAGGTGAATGGTGAAATGATATTTTTAGAGGCCGACTTCCAAAGACAAAAACAACTTTTTGAAAAGGAAGCAGGATCTGCAAAAAACTATCAGCAAGCCAAAAGTGCGTATCAAATTGCAAAGGCAAAGTTAAGTGGTCTTGAAGTGAAGTTGGAAATGGCCCAGGTCAACATGAGCGCACTTAAAAGTGGTAAAATTCAAAGAGAGCAAAGCATTCGCTCGCCTTTTAACGGCGTCATTACAAAAGTGACGGCAAACGTGGGCGCCTTTGCAGAGCCCAAGGACCGGCTCATGGAAATCATAGATTTAAAGCATGCGCATGCCGAATTAGTGGTCTATGAAAAATACCTATCTTATCTGAAAAAAGATCAGAAAGTCGCACTCAATTTCATTGAAGACCGCGCACCTGTAGAAGCATCCATCTTTTTGATTGGTAGTGAAATTAGTGCCGAAAGAACAGTAAAAGTCCATTGTCATTTCAAGACTTTACCCAAAGACATAACACCAGGTTCTTATTTGAAAGCAACCATTCAAGCAGAAGAGTCGGGCCATTGGGTGCTGCCCAACGAAGCTGTAGTTCAATACAATGGCAAAGACGTTATTTTTATTCAAGAGGGAGCCAACTTTTTACCCATTGAAATCGACGTAATTTTAAGCAATGAATTCGTCAGTGCCATTGGTGACAAAAATATTGTCAAATTAAAAAAAGCAAAAATTGTAAATAATGGCGCTTATGATTTATTAGCCATCCTAAATAAAGAGGTAGAATAATTATTCAATCAATTCAATCAATTCAATCAATTCAATCAATTCAAACTAAATTTTCATTATGCAAGTATCAAAAGTTCAAATTTTCCTTTTCACCCTGCTCATTGGCGGTTTATTTACATTGGGTTCATGTAAAAAATCATGGGCTTGCCACGAAGACAACATCAGTAGTTTAGGTGCCGATGATTCTCACAATAAAGGCATGAATTGCATGCAGTGTCATACCGCTTCTGGAGAAGGGGAGGGCTGTTTCAATGTTGCCGGAACCGTTTATCAAAGTGATTTACAAAACACAGTCAATTCCGGAAAGGTTGAATTGTACACAGGACCCAACGGTACAGGTACCTTAAAATATACAATCGATATTGATAGCAAAGGAAATTTCTACACCACGGCTAATGTCGATTACACAGGTTTGTATCCTAAAGTAACGGGCCCTTCTGGCGCAAGTATTTCAATGGGCTCTTCCTTGTCAACAGGTGCATGCAATGCTTGCCATGGTCAAAGTACAGGTAAAATCGCAATCAATTGACCCGAAAAGTAATCCTGAATTCATATTCAATATGAATATCAAAAAGCTCAATTTGCCTCAGCAAATTGGGCTTTTTTTTGTTCAAATACTTCGATAAATAAGGCTTCGTTTTCAGGCGAAATGAGCAATTCATCGTATTTGTTGTAGCGCACCACAAGGCATTTCCATGCGGTGTTCATTTTCCATCCGGCATAAAGGCCGTTGGACGCTTCGATCTTAATGAATGTGCGGTAGTAAATTCGACGTTTGAATCCCATGCTCTGACAAAGCAAATGATCTTCGAGAAAGGTATAGCGCGTCGTAGCGGGTAAAACCCAGACGATAAATATCGTGAG
>JBEDCS010000017.1:0-4533 GCA_041176605.1 Bacteroidota bacterium | reverse complement strand
ATTTGAGCATATACTTCGGCTTTAGGCGAGCGCGGAATTGTTCTTGCTTCTTCAATACCGATGCGCTTGTCAATGATCAATGGAACATCGCCAAAGAACTTTACTAATTCAAAATAATAATAAGCACGCAAGAACTTAGCTTCTGCAAGAATATGTGCTTTTCTTGGGAAATCAATGTTGTCTTGGTGCTCAAGGATGTAGTTAGCACGCGTAATTCCGGTGTAATTCCATCTCATGAGATTGCGTAACTCAACATTTACACCACCGTGTGTCATGTTATCGATGTCATGTAGGCCTTTGCTGTCGTTAACGCTTTCGCCGCCGGCAATGGCATTGTCTGAAGCAATTTCGCCAATCCAAAGGGATAAAAATGACCCTTGAAGTAGGTCATAGGCACCAACTAGAGCGCGCTCGAAATCTTCAGGAGTTTGAAAGAAATTTTCTGCATCCTGTGCATAAGGCGGGTCAACAGAAAGGAATTTTTCACATGAAGGCAACATGAAAATCGTTGCCAATGTAGCTAAGGTAAAGATCAGTTTTTTCATGACTTTCAGCTTAAAATTTGATTTGAATACCGCTCATGATAGAGCGTGCTTGTGGATACATTCCGTAGTCAACACCTGCTGACAATACGTTTGATGAGCCTAAATCTGGATCAAAGCCCATGTATCTTGTGAGGGTGAGTATGTTATTTGCTGCAACGTAAACACGCAAGGTTTCTACGTGGATTTTCTTAGCCGCATTTTTTGGCAATGTGTAGCCAAATTGTACGTTTCTAAGTCTAACAAATGAACCATCTTCAACATAGTAATCTGAGAAGAGGTTGTTGTTGGTTGCGCCAGTTGTAAGTCTTGGGTGCTCGTTAGTTGAACCCGGGCCTGTCCAGCGGTCAATGACATAAGCCAATTGGTTGGCGTATGGTTGCTGACGCTCATAGTTGCGGATGATTTCTTGCCCAATAGCAGAATAGACATTACCAGAGAGGTCAAAGCTTTTGATTTTGAAATTGAAAGCAAAACCCATTGTGAAGTCAGGGATGGCAGAACCGAGGTAGGTTTTGTCAGAGTCGTCAGAGAAGTTGATTTTTCCGTCGCCGTCTTGGTCCACAAAAATGAGGTCTCCTGGTTGAGCTCCTTCTTGCACAACGGCTGCGTTGTCAATTTCCTCTTGGGTTTGGAAAACCCCAGCTGTTTGGTAACCAAAGAAATAACCGATTTCATAACCAGCTTGGAAGCGCGTAGCAACATCGCCACCAACACTAAAACTAGCACCTGGGATGTATTCAACACCCGTTGGTACACTTACAACTTGGTTGTTGATAGAAGTGAAGTTGAAACTTAGATTTGTTTGAAGTAAATTCTTGACATCTGATTTGTAAGCGACTTCAAATTCCCAACCTTTGTTTGAAACGTCTCCAGCATTGATAATTGGTGGATATCCACCTGGACCATAGGACCCAATAATTGCGGATACGTCAGGTTGGAATAATAAATCAAAAGTGTTTTTAACAAAGTAGTTGGTGCTGAAATTGAGCACTTTTAACCAAGTGAGGTCTAGGCCTACATTGAATTGGCGTGTTGTTTCCCATTTAAGATCTGGGTTAGCTGGTCTACCAATAGCAATACCTTGTGTAATGAGGTCATTAAATACATAAACTCCTTCACCATTCAATAAAGCGCGGTAAGCAAAGTTTGGAATTTGGTCGTTTCCAGAAACACCATAACTCATGCGCAATTTTAAGAAGTCAATGCTCTTACTTTCAAAGAAGTCTTCGTCTGAGATTAACCAAGCCCCTGAAATAGTTGGAAAAATACCGTAGCGGCTGTTTGGGCCAAATTTGCTAGAACCATCTCGGCGTAGGATACCTGAAATCAGGTACTTTTCTTTAAACGCATATTCCCCTCTTAAGAAGCCAGAAACCAGTCTTTCTGTAAATTCCCAAGAATTTGTATTGTTAAGAAAACCACCTTGTGCTGTGTTGGCAGAAATGTCTGCGTAAGCAAGTGAATTGTTTGGAATGCCAAAAGCAACACCACTTAAAGAAGAGCCATCGCGTTTAAATACAGATGCACCAAGTGTTCCTTTGACTTTGTGATTTTCACCAAAAGTTTTGTCGTAGTTCAAGAATGCTTCATAAGTGAGGTCAAGGAACGTAGAGCGTTCTTCGTAAACAGCTGCACCACGGTCAATAAACACGCTATCTGCAATTTCTACTTGAGGAGATTCTAGATCGGCATTGGCTGCAGTATTGGCGTATTTTCCATCGCCGTACCAAACCAATGGTGAAAATACTTTTGCCTCAACCGATGCATAATTATAATTGAAGCGGTTTGTGAGTGATAGGTTTTCATTGAATTCATAGATAAACTCTTCTTTGCCGACAAATTTATTAGCTGTGCTCCAATTGTATTGGTTCTGAATTTGAGCAATAGGGTTGATGATGTCACTGACCTCTTCCATGTAGGAAAAAGTGTTCGGGCCGCTATAAACTGGTTCGTTTGGAAATGCATTGATGGTATTGTAAAGGACTGAACCAATGCCGTTTTCAGGCAAAGTACTGCGCATATCTGATGAAAAGAGCAACACAGAATTGAGTTTCAGTTTATCAGACATATCTGTACTGAAATTCATGCGGGCGTTGTAACGACCAAAATTAGATTTATCTCCACCAACGATTCCGTCTTGGTTGAAATAACCCAAACCAATAGAGTAACGTGTATTCATTGTTCCACCTGTCAAGGATAGGTTGTGACTTTGAACAGGAGCATTACTAAAAACGGAGTCTTGCCAATTAGTTCCGGTACCTAAACTCGTGTTGCCGAAAGGCATGGCCTGCCCTCCAAAAGCAAAAGCTTCATTTTTAATAACCGCGTATTCTTCAGCTGTAAGCAGGTCCAAACGACGTGCCGTTTGTTGCATGCCATAATAGCCATTGTATTCAATGCTTGGCTTGCGATTGACGGCGCCATTTTTGGTTTCTACGATGATCACACCATTTGCAGCACGCACCCCGTAAATACCTGCTGTAGCATCTTTTAATACGTTGATAGACTTGATGTCTGCAGGGTTAAGCGCATTAAGGCCTTCAGAATCATAGACAACGCCATCTACTAAAATGAGAGGGTCGTTGTCTCCGAATGTTGATAAACCGCGAATGCGAATATTGGAAGATCCACCAGGTGAACCTGAATTGCTCGAGATAGTTACACCAGAAACCTGACCTTGGAGCGCTTGATCCATGCGGGTCATGTTCATTTTTTCGATGTCTTCACCTTTTACTTTGGAGGTGGCACCTGTAAGCTCCTTGGATTTCGCTGTTCCGTAGCCAATAACGACAACATCTTTTGTGTCTTGCGTTTCGGATGTCATTAAAATTGTCACTGTTGTTTTTCCTTGCAGCGGATATTCTAGTTTTTCGTATCCCATAGCAGTGAGCACCAAAATGGCACTATCTGGATTGCTTACAGAGATTTGAAATAAACCTTGTGCATCACTGAGGATGGGCTTGCTAGTGTTCTTTACAAGAACCTTAACGTATGGAATGCCTTCTGAGCGCTCATTTAAAATGGTTCCGCTGACAGTTTTGGCTTGTCCATAGACTTGCGTGACACCGATGCTACACAACAGTGCCATGACGAGTTTTCTGATCATAGTCGTTTTAGTTTTAGAGTGGGTTAAATATAGAAAAAATTTAATTATTGTAAAAAGAACAATAACATTTGTAATTGTTCAGATAATCAGTGTTTTACTAAAAAAGAAACGGAGACACTCCTCTCCGTTTCCTGATTATTAACCTGTTAAACGCTTCGTTTTGAGTGAAAGCGAGACTCGAAGATACAAATATTATTGTAAAAAATACAATAAGTCATATTTTCTACATTTTAAAACTGTATCCGACGTCTTTTTTTAATTCTTTATACGTTTGTCCATCAAAAGAAAAAAGTTTGGCAGGTCGGTGCTTCACATTTTTTTGCTTTTCGTTTAAAGCAATTAGTGGTATGTTTTTAATTTTCTTTCTGAAATTGGCCTTATCCATCTCTTGACTAAAGGCATATTCATAAAGTTGCTGGAAATCACTTAGTGTAAAACGCTCTGGCAATAAATCAAAACAAACGGGTTCGGTTTGAAGCTTTTGTTTGAGTATCTCATAAGTATTTTCCAAGATATGATTATGGTCAAACGCCAAAGTTGGCAGATTGTTCATAGAAACCCAACTGATGTCATCGGCCCAAGACGAAGCCTTTACTTGAAAATCTTCAATGCGTACCAAAGCAAAGTGTGCGATCGTGATTACTCTTCCTTGCGGGTGTCTATTTGGATGTCCAAAAGATTGTGATTGGTGCATCTGAATGTGGTCAAGCCCAGTGAGTTCTTTTAAAATACGCTCAGCTGCCACAGGTAAGTCTTCATCTGGATAAACGAGATCACCTGGGATAGCCCAATAGTTGTCATAGGGTTCCATCGCTCTTTTGATGGAAAGAACTTTGATTTCACCTGCTTCGTATCCAAAAATGATGCAGTCAACAGAAAACG
>JBEDCS010000016.1:0-3896 GCA_041176605.1 Bacteroidota bacterium | reverse complement strand
ACGTTATCTCTATTGCCACCCCGGGTATTCAAAATGAACAGGCTAGAGTTGAACAGTTGTTGGCAGGAGGGGGTGTGCAAATAGCTACCAACTACTTTGTAACCAAACGCTGAACCACCGTTACCACCTTGCTCAGAAACGTCAGCGCGGAAAACTGCCTTCAAATCTTTGGAGGGTTCAAGTCTGAGGGATGCACGTAAATACTTTTGATCTTTGTCAAATAGGCCGGCTGCAGGATTGAAATCATTTTTGATCCAAGGATCTGCCTTTTCAAACATGCCCGCCAATCTGAATGCGGCAGTATCGTTCAACGGTACATTGATCGCACCATCAAATCTTTTCTTGCCAAAGCTGCCAAGTTCAAAATTCGCAGTTTTTTCAGACTCTTTCAATGAGGGCTCATTGGTAGAAATTGATACGGTTCCACCAAAAGTATTTCGGCCGAACAAAGTGCCTTGAGGACCGCGCAACACTTCAACCCGATTCAAGTCAACAAATCCAAGCATGGCCTGTTGTGCTCGCGATTTGTAAATACCGTCAACGAAGTATCCAATGGTTGTATCTGCGTTCACTGCCACGTTTTCAGTACGCACACCACGGATAGAGGGGCGGGCATCAGCGCCAGAGCGACTGAATGTAAAACCAGCTGAAATAGTCTCAAGCTGAGACAAGTCAGTCAAAT
The DNA here is from genome assembly GCA_041176605.1 of Bacteroidota bacterium. Taxonomy (GTDB): domain Bacteria; phylum Bacteroidota; class Bacteroidia; order Flavobacteriales_D; family Crocinitomicaceae; genus UBA952. The sequence goes on along the minus strand of JBEDCS010000016.1, from coordinate 3,214 downwards.
TGCGCTCAGCCAATGTGGCGCTAGAAATAGCCGTGACCGACACGTTCACGTTTTGCAAGTTTTCTGATCGGCGATTGGCCGTCACGTTGATATTTTGAATTTCAGCGTTATCGGCAGCACTATTCTGGGCAAAAGCTATACCTGGAGTTGCCAACGACCATACGCTAAGTGCGGCGGCGATATGGATGTGAATATGTGCGCGATGAAAAGGGACCTTCATGAATGACCTCCAAGGTTTAGGTGAAAATACGAAAAATTTAGATAACGCATACGTATGCAATGTAAAAATCATGACACAAACTGTCGATAAGGACTTACCCTGAATTTGTCCGAAATTCAATCTTTTTAGTTTGCATACTTATGCATAAAGTAGGTAGCTAATAAAAAGTTAACTGATGTCCTAGCGCACTTTTCAAAAATGTCACCTAGCATTCCACGATATTGACAGCCAGTCCGCCACGCGCAGTTTCCTTGTACTTCGTCTTCATATCCGCTCCTGTTTCGCGCATGGTTTTAATGACTTTATCGAGGCTCACAAAATGAGAGCCGTCGCCTTTAAGGGCGAGTCTTGCTGCATTGATTGCTTTGACCGATGCAATTGCATTTCTTTCAATGCAAGGAATTTGAACCAAGCCTCCAACAGGATCACAGGTGAGTCCAAGGTGATGCTCCATAGCAATTTCAGCAGCATTTTCAATTTGCTCAGGCGTGCCGCCCATAACGGCACACAAACCTGCTGCGGCCATTGAACAAGCTACGCCCACTTCGCCTTGGCAGCCAACTTCTGCGCCACTGATGGATGCATTCTTCTTGTACAAAATACCGATGGCGCCAGATGTCAGAAAAAAATCAACTATGCCATTCTCATTGGCGTTTGGATAAAACTTCATGTAGTAGTGCAAAACAGCAGGAATAATGCCAGCTGCGCCATTCGTAGGAGCAGTAACTACACGCCCGCCGGCAGCATTTTCTTCACTCACAGCCAGTGCGAAAAAATTCACCCAGTCCATCACCTCAAGTGGGTCTTTATAGGGGCCATCTTGCTTGCTAGAAATCTGCAGCAAAAGCTCTTTTGCACGTCGCTTGACTTTGAATTTTCCTGGCAATTGGCCTTCTGCTTTTCCCCCTGCATTGACGCATGCTTGCATGGTGTCCCAGATCTGTAAAAGCTTTTTGTCAATTTCTTCATCCGATCGCCAGTGTTTTTCGTTGAGCCGCATAATTTGAGCAATAGACATTCCATGCATTGATGCCGTTTGCAAAAGTTCGTCTGCATTGCCAAAAGGATAGGGAAGTATGTCGACATCAGGCGCAATTAACTTTTGTTTTTTTGCATCCATCAAAACACTTTCATTGACAATAAATCCGCCACCTACCGAGTAGTAAGTAGACGAAGCAATGAGTGTTTGACTCGCATCGAAAGCATCAAACTTCAAGCCATTGGGATGAAATGGCAAAGGCGTTGAAAAAAATTGAATATCTCGTTTTTCAACGAAGCTAATTTCGTGAGTGCCCATAAGGCTTAGAGCTTGCTTGTTTCTCATCTCAGTTAAAAGCGCCGGAATGGCCTCTATTTCCACTGTTTCTGGATCATTTCCCCCGAGTCCCAAAATAACTGCTTGATCTGATGCATGCCCTTTTCCAGTTGAGCCTAAAGAGCCATGCAGTTGGCAGGAAATTCTGTGAGTTACAAGCAGCTTTTTTTGGCTGACCAATAGGCCAACAAATTGCTTGGCTGCTCTCATAGGGCCAACTGTGTGAGAACTGCTGGGGCCAATTCCAATTTTGAAAAGGTCGAATACAGAAATGGCCACGTCTAATTCCTTATAGGTCCAGCATATCAAAATACAAATTAATCTTAAATTGCATAGGTATGCATATAAATTATCAGTTAATTTAGTTTGTCTATTACTGGTGTTATTACTAGTTTTTGAATTGAATAAATTATGAATAATGCATACGTATGCTAAATTTCAAGCAAGGGTAAGGACATGTTCAGCGATAGTTTTCCCAAAATGCCTTCATTTCGACTCGATGGTCGCCGTGCGTTGGTCACGGGAGCTGGCAGGGGGATTGGGATGGCATCTGCCTTGGCCCTTGCAGAAGCAGGCGCTGATTTGACCTTGGTGGCCAGATCGCAACAGGAACTCGAAGACGTCGCCACCGCAACTCGCAAGCATGGCGTGAATGCGGTCACCGTTTGTCTCGACATTACGGATACTGAAGCCGTTCAAGCAGCCATAGGTAAGCTAGAGCCCTATGAAATACTCATTAACAGTGCAGGTACAAATAAGCCTGCTTTGTTGACAGAAACGAGCATGGCAGATCTTGACGCTGTAATGAGTCTCAATGTTCGGTCTACATTTTTGATCACCAGAGAGCTGGTCAAAGGCATGGTTTCTGCTGGTAAGGGTGGCAGCATCGTGACTATTTCCTCACAAATGGGACACGTTGGTGGTATCAAGCGATCTGTTTATTGTGCTTCCAAGCATGCGGTGGAGGGCATGACAAAGGCCTTGGCTTGGGAGCTTGGATCGCATGGCATCCGAGTGAATACGATTTGTCCTACTTTCATTGAAACCAAGATGACAGCACCGATGTTGTCTGATCCAGAATTTAAGCAGTACGTTGAGTCTCGAATTGCGCTTGGTCGAATTGGAAAATTAGAAGATTTAATGGGTGCCGTGGTGTTTTTGTGCAGTGATGCCGCCGCCATGGTCACTGGCAGTGCATTAATGGTAGATGGCGGTTGGACTTCTGTATGAAGTTTGGCATGATTGAGGGTATGAAAAATAATATTACCTCTATCGATGTCGCTCGACTGGCCCAAGTGTCGCAATCTGCTGTCAGTCGTACTTTTACGCCAGGTGCCAGTGTTGCCGAGGCAACGCGTGCAAAAGTCTTAGAGGCTGCCCTCAGGCTTAACTACCGTCCCAATGCGCACGCTCGCAGTTTGATCACAGGCAAGTCCCGCATCATTGGCCTTGTTTTGTCGTATCTTGAAAATCTTTTCTATCCTGCCGCATTGCAGCGACTATCGGAAAGGTTGCAAAAAGACGGCTATCACGTGCTTTTGTTTATCAATCAGACATCCAATGCAGATGACCTTGTCACTGAAATTTTGCAATACCACGTCGATGGCATTATTTTGGCAGCAACCACACTGTCCTCAGACCTTGCCAGAAATTGCGCTGATGCCAATATTCCAGTAGTC
>JBEDCS010000015.1:0-3073 GCA_041176605.1 Bacteroidota bacterium | reverse complement strand
ACAAAGGTATTGACCAGCCTTTTGAAGACAGCAATGAGGTCATTATCCAGAAATTCAAGGAAATTACGGGTATTGAAGAGCGCCGTTATGCCCAGAAAGAACAAACCAATTCTGATTTAGGCATTATCGCTGCGCAGAACGCGATCAAAGCTGCAAATATCGATGTAGAACAACTCGATTACATCATCTTTGCACATAATTTTGGTGATGTGCGTTTTGCTTCTAATCATTTAGATATGTTGCCAGCTTTGGCAGCAAGAGTGAAGCATGCGCTCGGTATTGAAAATCCAAATTGTGTGGCTTACGACATGCTTTTTGGTTGTCCGGGCTGGATAGAAGCACTCATTCAAGCACATCTATTTATCAAAGCGGGTGCAGCAAAGCATTGCCTAGTAATTGGTTCGGAAACGTTAAGTAGGGTCGTGGACCCACATGACCGCGATTCCATGATTTTTGCCGATGGTGCTGGTGCTTGTATTCTTTCTGAAGACACAAGTTCTGAAAGTGGCATTTTAGCCCATGCCACCCAAACTTTTACCAAAGACGAAGCTTATTTTCTAAACAATGGCCCTTCGCTCAATTCCAAGCATCACATCCATGAAAAATACATCAAGATGCAGGGGCGAAAAATTTATGAATTCGCACTCACAAAAGTGCCACAAGCCATGAAAATAGCTTTGGACAAAAGTGGCGTCGGAATCAATGAAGTCAAAAAGATTTTTATTCATCAGGCCAATGAAAAAATGGATGAAGCCATTATTGATCGCTTTTACCGTTTGTATCGGGCAGAGCGCCCTGAAGGTATTATGCCGATGAACATTCAGTTCAATGGAAATAGTTCGGTGGCTACGGTGCCAACCTTGCTCGATACAGTGGTCAGAGGTGAATATCCCGAGCACGAATTGCATCAAGGCGACATCATCATCTTGGCATCAGTAGGTGCGGGGATGAATATCAATGCGGTGGTCTATCGATGGTAGAGTATCCTTAAAATTTGGACTCTTTCATTTTGGATTTTTCGTGTTTTTTTAGAATAATTCCGTTTGCTGAGACTTCAAAGGTGTCTGTTATTGTATATTCCCAACTGATGCTCTCTCTGAGATAAACCCCACTCACACCATAACTAACGACAATTTTTGTTTTTCCGAGTACCTCAATATTAATAGAGTCAAAGGTAGTTTGGTAGGTAGCTCCGTCCACGATTTCAGCACAGGGTCCTTGGAGTTCTTGGAGCACTTTTTTATCGTCTTGAAACATACTGCGTAAAAAACCTAAATGCCTATCACTACACTGATAACCTAAGTTAAGCGCAGATAAAATATCGCAGTTGAGGTATTCTGCGCCCTCTCCTTCGTAATTACATCCATTACCTATAGAGCTAGCTACATAGCCTAAAGCAGCGCGCTCATAAATAGACATTGTCTTGATGTATTCATGATTGAGTACGATATCAAAAGTATTGGCATCTCTCCACATAAATTTAGTTTTGCCTGAATGCGGCGCATTGAAATCTACTGGTTTGATTTTGATGAGTTCAAGCGGCTGCGTAAGTTTGGTTTTATGGAGTATTTGGGCATCTTGTTGCCCAGCTTTCGCTGCATTTTTTGGCGTCGGATTTGTTTTTGAATCTTTTGGATTAGAGCTACAGCTAGCGGCTAACAACAGGATAACAGGGAGTAGGTATTTCATTTGGTGAAATTAATGAACTTTTTACTCCCTTTTTAGCATTTTATTTCGTTCTATAAATATTGTGCTAAACAATTGATAATCTGAATTGTTATGTTTTACTAACCGCTAAAACCATCCATCATGAATCAACTTAAAACCCTTCTCATAGGAGCGATCTTTTCTATTCAATTCGCTTTCCATGCCCAAAACAATATTTTGTATGGCCTCATTCGCACCAATCCAGCATCCGGCATTTTTCTCGGATCAATGGATGTTACAACGGGTCAAATCACGCAAATATCTCCAAGCAGTGTCGTGCCTACCTACGTCTGGAGCGGAGCTGCACTTGATTTAAATACAGGAAAATACATTTTTAGTGGCGCAGCAAATACAATAGCCACTGTTAGTTTAATGGACGGTCAACTCGTGAGTCAGCCCCCAATCAATAATCCAAATAATGGCGGTTATTTTGAGAATTTCCGTTTCAATACCAGTGATTCCACCTTGTATGGCTTGGCCAGAAAACAATTGCAAGGTATGCCCCCAGGGATCAGCAGTGTAGCTGTTTATTTGGCTTCAATTAACCCTACAAGCGGCGCTGTAACTGAAATTTCACCTCAGGTAATTGGTCAATCCTATGCTGGCCAGAGCAGTGCCATTGACCCCCATCAAATGGTGTATTATTATACGGCAATGAATGCCAATCCAAATGCCCAACTTTTTACGGGTCTTGATCTATACAATGGTCAGGTGTTCAGTGCGCAGCCATTTAGTTTTCCTGAAGGCGGTAATATTTTTGACAACTACACCTACAACTGTGCAGATACAACCATTTATGGCATTATTCGCATCACCACTACGCAACCGCAAACCTATTATTTTGGCAAAATTGATCCACAAACTGGGGTTGTTACAAGAGTTTCTAATCAACCGTTGCCTTTTTCGGTTTATGTAGGGAATGGAAGCTCTACCATAGATCCGGATGCTGGGGTTTATTATTTTGAAACAAATTTACCACAAGGAGGATATGCCATGACTGGTTTGTCTATTGCAACCGGAGCCGTGGTTTGCCAGTTTCCTCTACCAGTTAATAATGGCGTCTTTACCTATTTTGACATGTTACGCCATCCATCTGATTGTATGGGTGCAGCTGCTTACCGACCAAACACAAACGGTGGAGGCGGTTCGGCGGGTATTGAGAATTTAGATCTAAATGGAAGTAAAGTTTATCCGAATCCATTCACGGACTTTTTGACCATTGAGGCAAGTGCTCAAATAAACAAACTAATAATGACTGATCTTCAAGGAAAAGTAATTTTCGAAATGGCACCTCTCCAAAACCATCTTGACCTCGATTTGAATGAACTTTCTAATGGTATTTATATGATGGAAATTCATACCGCGA
>JBEDCS010000014.1:0-8006 GCA_041176605.1 Bacteroidota bacterium | reverse complement strand
TTTATGAAGAGCTCGAGGCGCTGTCAAACGACGAGCGCGCTTTGAAATTAGAGGGTTTCTCAGCCGTTCTGCATTTGTTTCCCAATAAAATTGTGGCCAATTGGTGCAAGCAAGCCCGCATACCACTGCGTGTAGGTACTGCGCATCGTTTGCATCACTGGTGGACCTGCAATTTATTGCCATGGTTTTCTAGAAAGCGCTCTGATTTACACGAAGCCCAATTGAATTTCTATTTAGCCAAGGCAATTGGCTATCCAAACATCCCCAACTGGATAGAAATCAAGCAAACCTCTGCGTTTAGGGTGGAAGATTCCTTACCTGCTGAATTTCAATCTCATGATTTCTCTAAGGTTATTCTGCTTCATCCAAAATCAAATGGAAGTGGGGTTGAGTATCCAATTGAAAAATACGCGGAGTTGTCACTTTTATTGGTTGAAAAAGGGTTTGAAGTTTTTTTTACAGGTACTGAAAAAGAAGGCGAACGCTTTCGAAATCAAATCCCGAAAAATTCAAAAATCAAAGATGTTACAGGCCTTTGGGACTTAAAAACATTTATCGCGATTATTTCAAAATCAAAAGCACTTATTGCTTGCTCTACTGGGCCTTATCATTTAGCCGGCTTGTGTCAAATTCAAGCCATTGGCTTATTCACCAATACAAGACCCATTCATCCAGGCCGCTGGGCGGCGCTCGGCACGCAATCAAAAGCACTTACCGAAATAGAAACCATTAGCCCTCAACAGATTGCAGATGCACTTCAGTAAAATATTGTGGAGAAATTTATTGCTCGCATTATTCGTAGCGGTTTTTAGTTTGGGCTTTATGGCACCTCATGGGCTTTTTTGGCAACGTTCGCAGATCATTCAGCAGGCGATTGTTCATGGTTTATTAATAGGACAGTTTTATTATTGGCTGCATCAAAGACCCTCCAAGTTTTGGCAAATTTTCTTACTGAGCCTCACTGCCATTTATTATTTGTGGCTTTATCAAGCACTGTGGTCTTATGTGTTTTTTTGGCTCTTGCTGCTACTTCTTTTTATCCTAGCACTCACCTATGAACAGTTCATTAAGTGGAGAAAGACCCCTTATTTAAAGACCTTTTTGATCCCAATTTTATGGTTTGTTTTTCTGAACCTCATTCCGAGTATGCTCGGTTCTATAGGCAGTATAAGCCCCCTATTTTTGGTCTTGTATTTTGCACTCAGTTTGCAAGCGGATAGAGAGGATTTAGACCAAGACAAAGGTCAAATCAAAACCATAGCAAGTTTATTAGGCGCCCGAACAAGTGGTTACTTAGTTATATTTTTAATTGCGCTTAGCGCCTACTTATTGCTGATACCCTTGGCCGAGACATTGATTCTGTTGGTGGTCATGAATCGGGAGCATTTTTTACCTAAACGAAGTTTTGACAGCTTACTTTTCTTGCTCGGGCTTTACTTTTTATTCGGTTAAGCGCAAGCTTTGTATCTTTGTGCTTTCTACAAAGAAGCATGGACTACCAATTTAACCACATCGAAGCCAAATGGCGCCAAATTTGGCAAGAGCGTCAAACGTACAAAATTACCGAAGATCCAAGCAAACCAAAGTACTACGTACTCGATATGTTTCCGTATCCTTCAGGTGCTGGTTTGCACGTTGGGCATCCATTAGGTTACATTGCTTCGGATATTTACGCGCGCTACAAACGCTTGCAAGGCTTTAATGTCTTGCACCCAATGGGCTATGATTCATTTGGCCTACCGGCTGAACAATACGCGATCCAAACTGGGCAGCATCCGGCCATTACTACCAAAGAAAATATTGCGCGTTATCGCCAACAACTTGACCTCATGGGCTTCAGTTTTGACTGGTCCAGAGAGGTGCGCACCTCAGAACCGAGCTACTACAAATGGACGCAATGGATTTTTAAACAATTATTCGATTGCTACTACGACCTCCAAACCGATAAAGCTGAGCGCATCGCCAAGCTTACTGAAGTCTTTGAAAAAGAAGGAAATCTAAACATCCAGGCAGTTACAGATTGTACTGAAGCTTTTGATGCAGCAACGTGGGAAGCTAAAGATGCCCAGGCCAAAGAAGCTATTTTACAACAATACCGTTTGGCTTATCTTGCAGAAAGCTGGGTCAATTGGTGTCCGGCACTTGGCACTGTCTTGGCCAATGACGAAATTGTCAATGGCGTTTCAGAGCGCGGTGGACACCCCGTAGAGCAGAAAAGAATGATGCAGTGGTCTATGCGCATTAAAGCCTACGCAGACCGTCTCCTAACTGGCTTAGATCGCATTGATTGGACCGACGCGCTCAAAGAACAACAACGCAACTGGATAGGCAAGTCAAAAGGGGCAAGTGTACATTTTCAGGTGAAGGATCACGAGGCTCAAATTGAAGTATTTACAACACGTCCAGATACTATTTTTGGGGTTAGTTTCATGGTCTTGGCGCCAGAACACCCTTTAGTCCAACAACTCACTACCACCGATCAGTTGGCAGCAGTGCAACAATACCAGCAAGAAGCAGCGCTCAAGACCGAGCGCGATCGTCAAGCTGACGTAAAAAATATTACTGGCCAGTTTACGGGTGCTTATGCCGTTCATCCATTCACGGGTAAAGACATTCCTATCTGGATTGGCGACTACGTTTTGGCTTCTTACGGTACCGGAGCCGTGATGGCTGTGCCTTGCGGAGACCAACGCGACTACGATTTTGCCAAGCATTTTGACATAGAGATTCCAAATATATTTGCAGACCAAGACATCAGCGAAGCAGCTTATGCTGAAAAAGATGCGCTTATCGCCAATTCTGATTTTCTGAGTGGGTTATCTGCTCAAAAAGCGATGGAAATCGCCATTGCAGCCATCGAAAAAATGGGTATTGGCCAAGGTAAAACCAATTTTCGTCTGCGAGATGCAGTTTTTTCCAGACAGCGTTATTGGGGAGAACCCTTCCCGGTATATTATCAAAACGGAATGGCGCATTTGGTTCCGGATGAAAACTTACCCGTCACACTTCCTGAGGTAGATAAATATTTACCGACTGAAGACGGAGAACCACCTTTGGCACGCGCCTCCAAAAGTGCGTGGTCTTGCCAACTCGGCGAGCGCATGGAATTCAACACCATGCCTGGTTGGGCAGGCAGTAGCTGGTACTTCTTGCGCTACATGGATCCGCACAACGACGAATTCCTTGTCAGCAAAGACAAAGTAGCCTATTGGCAAAACGTAGACCTCTATATTGGCGGTTCTGAGCACGCTACAGGGCACTTGCTCTATGCGCGTTTTTGGACCAAATTTCTATTTGACCAAGGCTATTTACCTTTTGACGAACCTTTCGCTAAGCTGATCAACCAAGGAATGATCCTAGGAAAATCAGCCATTGCCTATATTGGCCCTGACCAAAAGATGTATTCTTTCGATAGTTTGCCACAAGACCACACAGGATTCCGTGAAGTGAGAATTCTCATCGACCTCATCAATGATGACGAAAGCATCCAACTCGATGCACTCAAACAATGGCAACCGCAATATGCCAATCAAGAATTTGTCACGAATGCAGCTGGCAAAGTTTTAGTCAAAAGAGAAGTAGACAAAATGTCTAAGCGTTGGTATAACGTCGTGACACCAGACGACCTCTGTGAGCGTTATGGCGCAGATACCTTGCGCATGTATGAAATGTTCTTAGGCCCACTAGAGCAAAGTAAACCTTGGGATACTAAAGGTATCACGGGTGTACATGGTTTCTTGAAAAAATACTGGCGTTTGTTCCATTTAAATGGCACTTTCGAAGTGACCACTGCAGAACCAAGCCCAGCCGCGCTTAAAACCTTGCACAAAACCATCAAAAAACTCCGCGACGACCTCGAGCGTTTTTCGTTCAACACAGGGGTTTCTAGTTTCATGATTTGCGTCAACGAACTCACTGATCAAAAGTGCAACAACCGCCATATTCTCGAGCAATTGACTATTTTGATGGCACCTTACGCACCTCATATTTGCGAAGAGATTTGGGCGCAATTACAGCCACAAAGCAGCAGTATCTTTAACGAAAGTTACCCTGAATTGAATGAAAGTTACTTGACAGAGTCTAGTTTTTCATATCCGGTTTCTTTCAACGGAAAGATGCGTATGAAAGTAGAATTGCCATTGAATTTGAGCCCTGCAGAAATTGAAGCCGCGGTCATGGCCTTGCCTGATACTCAAAAATGGTTAGAGGGCAAAACCCCTAAAAAAGTCATTATTGTTCCTGGGAAAATAGTCAATATGGTGCTCTAACGACGCCATCAAATTCTTGAAGAAAGTTCTACTGAAAAAGTGCAAGTAAGCTCGATGGACCTTTGACTTCGGTAATTAATCCATTGAGTGCTGTTGAGTGCACATGAATTTGTGCGCCACCAGCCATTAATTCAACACCCGGAGCGTCGGCTTGCAATTGTTTGAAATAGTTGGTAATAAAACTTTGGTCAACGGCCGTGAGCCAACTACTCAAAACAACTGTTGGCTTAAGTCTTTGGATACAATCTACCAAAGAATCGTAGGGTAAACTTTGCCCCAAGTAATAGGTGTAGTAACCCTTGCTTCTGAGTAAGTACTGATAAAATAATAAACCAAGCTCGTGCCAGTCATGTTCGGGTAAGAAGAGTAGGGCAGAAGTAGAACTTTTATCCGGAATACCTAATTTGTCAATCTCTGTAATAACTTTTTGACGGATGAGGTTCGAAATGAAGTGTTCTTGCGCCGCAGAAATACTATTGACCAACCACATCACACCAATTCTATCTAAAAAGGGAATGAGGTGTTCAGAAAAAGTAAGCTCTAAACCTTTTTTATGAATGAGGTCATTGAGGGTGTTTCTGAACAGTTCTTCATCGAGTTCAAGCAGTGCTAAAATCAATTTTTCCTCAGCGTTGTCTATTGCCGGGCTAAGTCTGATATCTGACACCAATGCATGGATGACACTGGTTTCCATGGTTGCAATCTTGGAAATTTTGACGCCATTTTTGTTCAGTAAACTCACGTTGAGCAAGAAAGAGAGATCTGCATCAGAGTAAGTCCTGATTTGTGTATCGGTTCTTTCCGGAATGAGCATGCCATAACGCTTTTCCCAGATGCGAATCGTGTGGGCCTTGATGCCCGTAAGTATTTCTATATCTTTGATTTTATATTCTGCCATGGCTCTTTGAGTTACTGCAAAACAACAGATATTAAATTTTGTTCAAATCGGGCAAAAATAAAAGTTTAAAATAACTTTGCAACATGCAAATTAAAACCGCAGAGTTCAGCATCTCTAACACAGAAGTTTCCAAATGCCCCATCGATGGCAAACCAGAATTTGCCTTTATTGGCCGTTCTAATGTCGGGAAGTCTTCCTTGATCAATATGCTCTGCTCTAAAAAAGGCTTGGCCAAAACTTCAGGCACGCCTGGAAAAACCCAACTTATTAACCACTTTATCATCAATGAATTGTGGTATATCGTCGATTTGCCAGGCTATGGCTATGCAAAAGTGAGCAAAAGTCAACGCAGTTCTTTTGAGCGTTTCATCTCTGACTACCTCACCAAAAGAGAAACACTCATGAATATTTTTGTGTTGCTCGATGCCCGATTAGAGCCGCAAAAAATAGACCTTGAATTCATGAATTGGTGTGGTCAAAAAGGCTTGCCATTTTCAATGGTTTTTACGAAGATTGATAAATTGTCAAGCACGGCCCTACAAAAGAACCTTGCGAAGTACAAAAAAGAAATGCTCAAATACTGGGAAGAACTTCCGCCAGTTTTCACCACTTCTAGTGAGTCAGGCTTTGGGAAAGAGCCATTGCTCAATTATATCGAGCAGATTTTAGCATAAGACTTCTCAAAACCATTGTTACGGCTGAGTCTTTTGAATTTTCCTTCTTAATTCCTTATTTTTGCCACAAAAAATTACACAAAATGGGAAGAGCGTTTGAATACCGCAGAGCAGCCAAAGAAAAGCGTTGGGATAAAATGTCCAAAATGTTTCCAAAACTTGGAAAAGCCATCACTATGGCAGCCAAAGAAGGCGGTATGGACCCCACCACCAATGCCAAGCTCAGAACCGCTATTCAAAACGCGAAGTCCGAGAACATGCCCAAAGACAACATTGAGTCTGCGATCAAGCGTGCCGCCCAAAAAGATATCGCTTCTTTTACCGAAGTTAATTACGAAGGAAAAGGCCCACATGGTGTGTTGGTTTATGTAGAATGCGCCACAGACAACCCAACACGCACCGTTGCCAACGTCAAGTCGTATTTCAACAAAGCTGGTGGCTCCGTAGTACCAAATGGCTCTATGGAATTCATGTTTGCGCGCAAAAGTGTTTTTGAAATTGCCAAAACACCTGAACTCGACCCTGAAACACTTGAATTAGAACTTATCGATGCTGGTTGTGAGGAAATCGAAATCGAAGACGAGCAAATTATTGTTTACGGAGATTACACCGCTTTCGGAACCATTGCAAAAGCCCTTGAAGACATGCAAATAGAAGTTCAGAAATCAAGTTTGAAGCGCATCCCAACTAGTCCTGTTGATTTTACAGAAGAACAGCTTGTAGACATCGAAAAAATGCTCGACAAAATTGAAGACGACGACGACATTCAGCAAGTCTTTACCAATATTGCCTAATTTGCATACTAAAAGCGCAATTTTTGCGTTATAAACCTCTTTTTGTTTTCATGCGTACAAGCCATAACATTATCCTGACCTCGCTACTGCTTTTGCTGTCATGGGCTTGTTCTACAGAAAATAATACCCCGCTCAATCGTTTTTATCACCAAACAACGGCTAAATACAACGGCCATTTCAATGCCAAAGAATTACTCAGGGTTTCTTTAAAAACCTATCACGATAGCCGTAAAGAAGATTTCTACACCACCTTGCCTATTTTTCCAGTGCCGTCAGAAAAAGAAGTAAAGGGAATGTTGCCAGCCATTGATACGGCAGTGCTCAAGTGTTCCAAAGTGATCCTTAATCACAGCATGCCAACGGCCGAAAACATGTTCTATAAGTCAGTAGAATATAATAAATGGATCGATGAAAATTGGCTTACGGTTGGCGAAGCTTTCTTTTATCGCCGCGACTATCAAAAAGCCCTAGATAACTTTGAGTTTGTCAAGCGCTTCTTTGCCCAAGATCCTAGCACTTATGTTGCCAGTCTTTGGATTGCCCGGATTGAAATTGAACAGCGCAAATATGCGAATGCCAAACTGATCCTTGACGCCCTCAATGAACGCGCAGAGCTTCAGCAGCAAAAGAAAATCAAAGATTACATTCCTTTTATCAAAGAAAAGAATCCCGAGGCTGGCCCCGAGATGTCTAAAAAGTTGCAATTCGAAATTCACCGCACTTATGCAGACCTCGCCTTGCGCCGCCGTGAATACGATGTGGCCATTGAAGGTCTCAAATTAGCCATAAACAAGTGTCCGGTCCAAAAAGAAAAAGCGCGCCTGAATTATATTTTAGGCCAAATCTATCAGCAGCAAAATATGCTTCCAGAGGCCGCTCAATGTTTTGGCAAAGCCTACAAAGCTGCTGCCTCGCCAGACATTGCCTTTAATGCGCGCCTCAACAGAGCCATTGTTAGCGGCGATTCGCGCCTCATGGCTGACCTCCAGAAAATGCTCAAGGATGCTAAAAACGCTACTTTCAAAGATCAAATTTATTATGCCATGGCCCTCATGGAACTCAATAAAGGCAATCAAGCGTTGGCAAAATCGCACCTCACTTCGTCAGCTTTTTATTCAAACAACAACAAGCGCCAACGTGCGCAATCTTATGAAAAATTAGGCGACCTCTCTTTTAACGAAAAGAATTACGTCTTTGCTCAAAAATACTATGACTCAAGCTCGAGGTTCATTACTGAAGATTATCCTAATGGTGAACAAATCAAAAGCAAAGCGAGCAAATTAGCTGATCTCGTGAAGGCGATTGAAACTGCTCAGTTTGAAGATTCAGTGCAGCGTATCGCAGCCTTATCAGAAAAAGACCGCGAAGATTT
>JBEDCS010000013.1:0-7850 GCA_041176605.1 Bacteroidota bacterium | reverse complement strand
TATTTGCATCCTCGAATTGAGACATTCCTCCTTAGCTCAGTTGGTTAGAGCATCTGACTGTTAATCAGAGGGTCGCTGGTTCAAGTCCAGCAGGGGGAGCAAGTAAAAAGATAAAAGGGTTATACTTTGATAGTATGACCCTTTTTCATTTTACCCCTAACACCTGTCATTTACTACATCATCCTTAAACTGAAGCAACTGTTTCTTCATTGCTTTTATTTCCTTCATCTTTTGTTCTAAAGAAATCAGTTTGTCATCAAGAATTTCAAGTTTTTGATTCTTTGAATATTTCTCATTGTACCAGGCGTCAATGATTTGACCAATTTCTTTGATAGTAAAACCAACTGACTTCGCTTCACTTATGAATTCAAGCTTTTCAATCGTTACATCATCGTAATGAAGGTAATTATTGGATTTAACTGATTCATCTTGCTTGCCCTCTATCAACCCTGACTTCTCATAGAAGCGTATGGTATGAGCGGAAACACCTGTTTTTTTGGATAATTCATTTATTAACATTCGACAAATGTACGGTGTTGAAAAATAAATATCAACCTTAGACTATACTCTAAGGTTGTTGGTTCGAAATTAAGCTAATATGTTTGCAGCCTAACAATTATACATACAATGAAAAAAACTATCTTAATTACAGGTGCAAGCAGTGGTATAGGGAGAGAAACAGCCAAATTCTTTCAAAAAAAAGGATGGAATGTTGTCGCTACAATGAGAAATCCTGAATCGGAAACCGAATTAACCGGCTTGAAAAATGTTTTTGTAACGAAACTTGATGTACTGGACCTAGATTCAATAAATCAAGCAATAACCTATGGTATTGAAAAATTCGAAAGAATTGATGTCCTCCTAAACAATGCGGGCTACGGAGCATACGGACCATTAGAATCATTCCCACGAGAAAAGATATTGCGTCAATTCAATACCAATGTCATTGGACTTTTAGATGTTACAAGAGCTATACTTCCACATTTTAGAGAAAATAAAAATGGAATAATAATGAATGTTTCATCAATGGGTGGTAAAATGACTTTCCCATTAGGTTCGCTATACCATGGTACCAAATTCGCAGTTGAGGGCATCTCAGAATCTCTAAGATATGAGGTAGAACAATTTGGAGGCTCTGTTAAAATAATTGAACCAGGTTCAATTGCTACAGATTTTGCAGGTCGTTCTTTTGATTTTAACAATGATGAAAAATTGACTGCCTACCAAAATATAGTAACGAAAATTATGACAGCATTCCCAGAAATGCTTAAAAATTCATCGTCAACAAATGTAGTAACTAAGGTCATTTTTGAAGCTGCAACGGATGGAACTAAAAGGCTCAGATACATGGCAGGCAAAGACGCTAAACTCCTCAATCTATTAAATAAGATTTTCGGATATGGATTTATTTATAGAATGAATAAAAAGTTTTTCAAATTATAAGAGATGAATCCAATTGTAAAATATTTTACAGGAGAAAGACTTGAGAGTTTCTTGTTTTTAGGTTTAGGGCTTTTAGGTTTAGCATTAGCAGTAATATGCCTTTCTGTTGCTAAAACATCTTTTATGAAAGGAATAGCAATTCCCTTTCTTTTGGTTTCTTCTTTAGAAATCATAGTTGGCCTAACGTTAATTTATCGAAGTCCAAAAGATATTTTAAGGGTGGAAACCTACCTGTCGGAAAAAACTGAAATGATTCAAACAGAAGAAATTCCAAGAATGGAAAAAGTCATGCGGAATTTTATACTTTTTAGATACACTGAAATCACTTTAATATTTTTAGGTGTTATTCTCATGTACGGAGCTAGGCAAAATTCCCTGTGGAATGGAATTGGAGTGGGTTTGTTTATTCAATCAAGTACAGTCTTACTCTTAGATTTCTTTGCAGAACGACGAGGTGAGGTTTATCTTGAATACTTGAAGTCTATGATTGACAATTGAAAAATCACAGTATATTCAACCTTTTAATTTCCTGATAGTCACATACTCAATCATCGCATTATAGTTGCATCTTTTGTCAATAAGGGGAGCAAAAGCCTTACGGAAACGTGAGGCTTTTTTTATTCCATACTACCGAATCAAATTAACGTGACCATTAATGGTCTTCGATTCATTTTCTGATGGGTTTTTGAATGAAATGACGTAGGAATATAGGCCGGTCTGGCACGCATTGCCATTCGCACCAAAAGAACCATTCCAACCAATATTTGGATCTAGGGTTTCGAAAACGACCTCTCCCCACCTATTGTAAATAGTCATTTGGTAATTATTTGGGTCTATATCCCTGGAGAAAATTGGTAAAAAGATCTGGTTGAGGTCATTGCCATCTGGCGTGAACGTGTTGGGTACATAGCATATGAAATCAGCATAGAAGGCAATGTTATACATTGAGGTATCGGTGCAGCCAAGTGCATCGGTAACGAGCAAAGTAACGGTGTAAAGGCCTGTTTGGGTATAGGTATAAATTGGATTTTCAAGATTGCTGCTGCTGCCATCCCCAAAATCCCAATACCACGAAGAAATTGGATTCAATCCTGCAACAGTGTTGCTAAGTAATTGAATCGGTTCAGCATTGAAAATTTGATTGCCTGAAATGCTTATTGCTGCAGTTGGCGCTGAACTAACGATAGAAATATTTTCAGTGGCTTGGCATCCTGAACTATCTGTAACCGTGAGCGAATAAATTCCGGCACCAAGTAAGACATTGGCTGTGTTTAGACCATTTGACCACTCATAAGCAGTAAAACCAGCATTAGCATCCAAGATGGCTTGTTGTCCGGTACAAATATTTGTATCACCAATAATGCTTATAACTGGATTTGGCGCTTGAACAATTGTGATGGTGTCGGTGGCTTCGCAGCCATTTGTGTCCGTTGCCGTGACCCAATAAGTACCAGGGCCAACCGTATTATTTTGAGCTTGAGGGCCATTACTCCATTGATAATTGGAGAAATTGGGGCTTGCCATTAGTGCTGTTGTAAAGCCTTGACAAACTATTGAATCCCCACTGATATTGATCACTGGAATTGGAAATTCTATTATTGTAATGGTATCATAGGCCTGGCAGCCATTTGCATCAGTAGCTGTGACCCAATAAGTTCCGGGCCCAACCACAATATTCTGAGCTTGTTGGTTCGTATTCCATAGGTAAGTCGTGAAATTAGGACTCGCCATGAGTTCTGTAGTGCTTCCTGGGCACAAACTGAGATCACCACTAATACTAACCGATGGTGACGGGAAATTACTAACCACTATTGTATCACTCCCTGCCCCACTAGAACCTGAAACATCAACCCAATAAGTTCCGGGTTGCGTTACGGTAATAGTTTGTGAACTTGCTCCGGTACTCCAAGCGTAAGTGCCCTGGTTTGCTGGAGCAGTAAGCGTCACTGAACTTCCGGGGCATTTATTGATGTCTGGGCCTAAGCTAAAGGAAAAATTTCCACAAGTATATGAATCCTCAATGACGTTATTGAGCCCCCATCTTCCTCTATTGAGACCAATAAATACGCCGTCATTGACAAAACTACACGCCGCGCCTGCTAGATTTGGATTGTTAATTACCGCTAAATGTGAAGCGCCATTTCCACCAGCGGTTAAGGTTGTTCTTGCCGCATATAATTTCCCATTCGGACCTAGTTTTAAACTCCTAAAACCAGTCGTAGAACTATACACTACGTACATCGAAGACTGAATAGCCGCTTGAGAATTGGAGGTGATATCGAACTGAACTATCGAACCGTTATTCAAAAAACTTACTCCGCCTTGTGAAGGATCTACTCTTGAAAAATATAGTTTTGAATTGTCAGGAGAAAACGAAACGCCATAGCCTGCAGATCCTAAATTGAGCGGAATCGGATTTGAAATTGCACCGTTAGTTTTATTAAAATCGAATAAACAGGTGTACCCGTTATAAAATGTTGTGAATGCGAGTTTTTGGCCGTTCGGAGAAGCTTTTAACTCACCAACGGAGTCATAATTCGAGTTTGCGTAATTGTTTGAACCAGGAGTGATGATTGTTGGGCCTACACTTGAGTAAACCGGTGTAGGATTCACTCCGGCCGATGTCAGGAGGTAAGCGAAAAAGGTGTTACTCCCAAATTTATGACCAATGATCCATATATCCTGACCATTTTGATGGTATACACCCGTGACCATTTCGCAATTTTGAAATGGCTGTAATAAATTACCGTTGGAAACCACAGCTCCTAAGCCTCCCGCAAGCGACATATCTATAATAGTATAACTAAAACCGTTAATACCGGGGTTGGTCGTGCTGATAATTGCCCCCGCTTGTGTTTCTGGTGTAAAAAGATAATAGAGTGTATTGGCACCCGGTTTTTTTACGATTAAGTTTTGAGAGATGCTATTTGACGTAGCTATAATATTACCGTTCGGCATGATTTGACCCAGTGCATTTCTTACTTGGCTCCCACTACTGTAGAAAAGAAGTGCGCCAGTATTTGGATCTGAAATGGCTGTTTGGCCTTCGAACTGAGCACCTGGTGAGTTATATATAACCGTGGGCGTGCAATTTGAAAAGTTCAAAGACGGACCCGGCGTGGGAGGAATACCTAAACCAACGTTTGTTGCACCGACCATCCAATTGTTATTTTGCAAAGTTGCTTGCGCGAAAGATAAACTCGCGAAACTCAATGAAAATAAAATAAATAGTATTCGCATATAACGTGGAATAACCTAATCTAACTAAACAACGAAATTGAATTAATGTTTGGAAGCTAAGTTGTAATAAAAATCGAACAAAACATGTTCAAATTAAATGAGTTATATCGAAGTAGCTTTGTTTATTTTGGCAGATAATAAATGCTTACAAAAAGTCTATAAGCCAGATAAACAGCCATTACGGCCCATATCCACCATCTGTTTTTCATATACCAATCCATCTTATAGCATTTATAGTTTTGTCTAAAGATAGGATTTATTGCCTACCTTACCGCCTCTTCTAACTTTGCGATATCAAACTTGGACATTTGCATAAAAGCATAGGTGGCTTTTGGGGCGGTTTCTGGGTTGGTCATGAGTTGGCCTAAAATACGAGGAACAACCTGCCAAGATACGCCGTATTTGTCTTCAAGCCATCCGCACTGCCCTGCTTTTCCTTCTTGGGTAAAATAATTCCAGTAAGCATCAATTTCTTCTTGCGTGTCAACGGTTAGCACTAAAGAGATTTTCTCGTTGAACGAGATATTAGGCACCGCATTATTTAAGCACATGACTCGGACCCCATTCATCTCAAAAACTGCTGCCATTGGGTTCTCAGAGAGTAGTTTAAAGTCTGAAAAGATTTGCTGATAGTAGTGCGCCATTGCTTGAGAGTCCTGATGCCAAAGGCAAATTGAAAATGTTGTAGCCATTTATTTAGTGTTTATTTCTTGAAAAATTAATCTTGCGCGATAGCCACCATTTTCTGGCCGGATTTTCAATCAAAAGGAAGGTCAATGAGGAAATGATGAAGAGGACGAGCAGATAAGGAAAGAACAAATGCTCAGGTTTTTGGTCCTTGAACCACGGTAAGTATTTCTGGCAAATGACATAGACCGGAAATTGCAAAATGTAGAGTGAATAGCTCATACTTCCTAAGAAGACCATAAATTTAGACGAAAGAAGTGCGCCTATTTTGCCTTCCGTCAGCGCCAAGCTAAAAATGACCAAAAGGTAATACGGTGATAGCAAACCGTTGTGTTGATCGTCATGAAAGGCATAGTTTTTATAAGCTGTGTAAAGAATCAAAAGCGTGGCAATGGCCGTTGTCATTTGAATATACTTTTTTGCTTTATGCTTCAACCATTCATAGTTTTTGACAAAGAGCAAACCAAAACACACACCACTTAAAAAAGTAGCTACGTGTAAAAGCGGAAAGAAGTGCAAGAAATTACCCGGGACGTTTTCTTCCTTTAAGCTTAGGAAAATATAGTAATTCAAAATCCAGGCCATAAATGAAATCCAGAGTAAACGTTTGTTGGATAAACTTTTCAAATTGGCATATAACCATGGAAAAATAAAATAGAAAAAAGCTTCTACAGACAAGGACCAAGATGGGTAATTGACATCGAGCGCCATTTTATATTTCCATGCTTGCAAAAAGAAAATAGAATGATACCAAGATTGTGTTTGCCATTTCAATGGAATACTGGGGTCGTAGCTAAAAAACAAGGCAAAACAAATGAAAAAAGCCAAAAGATACATGGGAACAATGCGTGCTGCACGGCGCTTCCAAAATTTCATACTTTGAATTTCATCAGGTAATTGCCCTTCTTTGGCCACTGAAATCACCAATACAAATCCAGAGAGTATGAAAAAATAACTCATGGCGGCAATTAAATCACCACCAAACGGCGCAAGTAGCGCGCTGTTCATTGGCCAAGTGAACAAGCCAAAGTGCAAGAAAACAATTGAAATTGCCGCTAAAAAACGTGTGAAAGTAATTTGTTGGAGTTGCATTGAACCAAAGATAAGTGTTTTCTCAAACTATACTTTTCTTATTCAATTGAACTACGAAAGAAATTTATTGATTAATTTCAAATGTGAAATAGCTCAATACCCCATGTACTACATCTCCATTACAGGTCTCAAGCCAAAAGGAATTTTAAGTTTTTTCAGATTTTGGCGTTTGGCCATCCCTTCTTTTGAGCAAGCCCGAAAAGCCAATGGCATTCAATTTTGTGAAGTTAAACGCATTAAAGGTTATCAATGCACCCTGACTGCTTGGGAAAGCCGTGATGTTATGCTCGATTTCATGCGTTCTGGTGTTCATTTAAAGGCCATGAAAGCGTTTCATCGCATCGCAACTGGCAGAACTTTTGGTTATGAATCTGAAACAATTCCTACTTGGAATGAAGCCTTTGAGCTCTTGCAAGAGAAAGGAAGGAATTATTAAATATTAAAAATGGAACATTTAAATTGGAAGGAAATAATTGATCAAAATACACACTTGGTCCAAGAATTATTTTCAAATTTAAACGAGGATCAGCTCAATCTTCAACCTAATTCAAGTACTTGGAGTGTTGCACAGAATTTAGCCCATTTGATTGTTATTAACGAGAGTTATTTCCCGATATTAACTGAGCTAAATAACAAAACATACCATGCTCCTTTTCATGCCAAATTCTCTTTTATCGTGGGTTTTTTCGGAAAATTTGTCCTGAACTCCGTTGAGCCAAGCAGACACAAAAAAATGAAAACTTTCCCTATTTGGGAACCCCAACAAAGTGTTGTTTCGGCTGATATTATTGAGCGATTTGTTGTACATCAAGAAAAGTTAAAAAAGGCCTTTGAAAATGCAGCTGACCTATTATCTAGGAACGCGGTCATTCATTCACCAGCAAGCAAAGTAATCGTTTATAAGCTTGCCACAGCATTTGATATAATAGTGACACATGAGACACGTCATATCAATCAAGCAAAGGAGGTGCAGAGTCACGTTTGTCAGTCGGCGCTCAATTTAAATTAGATCGAGTACCGTGTATATACTGAATTGATTTTCAAAAGCTTTCTCGAATTTAGCCTTTCATTTGAAGGGTAATGAAAAAACTAATTGTTCATGATACATCAATTCTATTAATCGAAGCTAATGGATTTGATTACATATGTTTAACAGATATGCTCAAAGCAAAAGACGGTCAGTTTTTTGTGACGGATTGGTTAAGAAATCGTAATACTTTAGAGTATATTGGTATATGGGAGCAACTTAATAATCCCGGTTTTAATTATGGCGAATTCGCCACAATTAAAATGAAAGCAGGTCTAAATAATTTTAAAATCAGTGTCAAAGATTTTGTAGAGCAAACGAATGCAATTTCGCTTCAGGCCAAACCTGGGCGCTATGGCGG
>JBEDCS010000012.1:0-2863 GCA_041176605.1 Bacteroidota bacterium | reverse complement strand
CAAAATAATTAATGGTTCCTTTTAAATACCAGGTCAGGATTTCTTTGGTGTAATGTGCGCGTTTTCCAAGTAATCCATTCATTTGAAATTCAGGATTTTTGAAATACCAGCCATTCATCATAAGATTCAAGGATTGTACTTTTGGCAAAATTTTATGCGGCTGTTGATCATTGGATGAGGTATCCCATTGTGCGGCATTTTTCAATGCGTATCCAAACGTGGACTTGAACTCAAAGTCGTACCAGACCTTTTTATAAGTGAGGTCATATGCAAAATTATACTGTGTGGTTTGTCCAAATTTACTGGCTGATCGAATGTTACCAATAATCGGAAAACCAACCCTTAGGTGAAACCATTTATAGGCAAAGCCAAGACCTAAAAATGGACTAAAATTGTTTTTATAGGATAGCTCATTTACATTTTGACCAAAATTTCCGCGTAATGAAAACGGATTGGTATTGTAGCCCACATCTGAGTACATGATGGGCCGCTCACGAAAAGATTCAATAGCGAACTGCTGCGCGTTTAGAGCAGATGCGAATAGAATAAATAGAAGGACTGCCTTATTTTTCAATGCCCTCAAGCCCTAAAATAAAACTAAGTACCTTGGCTCTTTCAAGTCGTTCTGTGCTGCGCCCTGATCCGCCGCCATGCCCTGCGTCCATATTGCATTCAAAGATCAGAGGAGCATTGTTGGTGCGCAGCGTTCGGAGCTTGGCTACATATTTGGCTGGCTCCCAGTATTGTACCTGTGAATCATGATAGCCTGAGGTAATGTACATCGCCGGATAATCCATTTGATGTAGATTGTCATAAGGAGAATATTTGAGCAGGTAGTAATAATAGTGCGGGTCATTTGGATTGCCCCATTCTTCGTATTCACCGGTTGTTAAAGGGATTGTTTCATCGAGCATGGTGGTCACGACATCAACAAACGGAACTTCTGAAACGATTCCCTTAAAAAGGTAGGGAGCCATATTGGCAATGGCGCCCATCAAGAGCCCGCCTGCGCTGCCGCCATTGGCATAAATTCGGGAGGGGTCACAATAACCCATATGTCCTAAAAATTCTGCGGCATTAATGAAATCAGTGAAGGTGTTGATCTTCTTATCAAATTTGCCATTTTGATACCAATCTTCACCTAAATATTTACAGCCACGGATATGAGCGGTTGCAAAAACAAAACCGCGGTCAAGTAATGATATCCTTGTAGGGCTAAAAATATCTGGGATGGTATACCCGTAAGACCCATAACCATACAAAAGCAAAGGAGCCTTGGACAAAGTAGTCCCTTTTTTGTAGACCAAGCTCACTGGTATTTTGGTGCCGTCGTTTGCCGTAGCCCAAACTCTTTGAGATTCGTAATTTTCTGAGTTAAACTGAGGGTCTCTGAGCTTTTTCTCGAAGAATATTTCTTGCTTACTGCTTTTTAAATCGTAGGTATATACCCTTGATGGCGTTGTCATGGAATTCAGTACAAAGTAAATTTGAGAAGTGTTGTAAGCATCGTTTAACGCCAAACCTAAATAGTAGGTCTCACCTGCCACATCAATATACTTTTCTTGTCCATCTGTAGTATTCTTTAGCTTGAGTTTGAGCAAGCCATTGTCTCTTTCTTCAAGTAAGAGATGTGATTTAAAGACACTCAGCCCTTCAATTAGAACCTTCGGATTGTGCGCGACAATTTCTTGGCAATTAGAGATATCGCTTGGAATTTGTTTAGAAAAAAGCACGCGATTATTAATGGCGTTATCGTTACTCAAAATGTAAAAGCCATTTTCATGGTGCTCTACTTCATAGATATGGCCTGACTTACGCGCTAAAAAAAGTTGCTTTGTTGCTTTTGCATTATTGGCATCAAGGAGCTGTATTTCAGACGTAGTTGAACTGTAACAATAGATAAGCACGTAAGCATTGGTGAGCGTCTTGCCGATTCCGACGCTAAA
Source organism: Bacteroidota bacterium (assembly GCA_041176605.1). Classification (GTDB taxonomy): domain Bacteria; phylum Bacteroidota; class Bacteroidia; order Flavobacteriales_D; family Crocinitomicaceae; genus UBA952. Next base: position 917 of record JBEDCS010000012.1, on the reverse strand, counting down.
TTTGTCGTCTTTTTCTTCAAAAATAAGTTCGTCTGAGCTTTGAGGGGTACCGATTTGATGTCTGTAAACCAAATATTCACGAAGTGTTTCAGGGTCTTTTTTGGTGTAATAAACGGTTTTATTGTCGTTGGCCCAAACAATACTTCCGCTGGTTTCTGTCAGGACATCCTTCATGTATTTCCCATTTGTTCTGAACCTCACTTCATACTTTCTGCGGCCTTTAAAATCTTCACTAACCGCTAAAATTTGATTATTAGGAGAAGGCGACCAAGAAGCTAATTCATAAAAAGACTTGCCTTTAGCGCGCTCATTTTCATCAAAAAACAGGACCGCTTTGCCGTCTAATTCATACCGATAAATTTGTTGGTAATCTAAGCCCTCGACATTGCGGTTTTGGTATTGATAACCGTTTAAAACGTACGGCGCGCTCGTTTCATTGGGGTCAATACGCGCTTCAAATTCAGCGAGAAGTCCATTTACAAGTGGGTCAAGTGCTTTGAAATAAGCAGCAGCATAAGCGTTTTCTTCTTGCAGGTATTTTAAGACAGGTGCGCTGTCGCGTTCGCGCATCCAGTAGTATGGGTCTTGGCGCAGGTGACCGTGTTTCTCGAGTGTGTGATCAATTTTTGGAGCAAGTGGTTCTTGTGCAAGTAAATCTAGATTCATAAAGATGAATAAAAAGAAGAATAAAGGCTTGATTTTCATAGCGTGATTTGATACAAAAGTAGCGATATTCTCTTTTGAAAAGTTTAACTTTGGTACGTGAAGAAACTATACAAATATCTCCTCAATAAGCTCCCGAGACCTTTACTCATTCGCCTGAGTTATCTATTTCGCTTGGTAGCTCCTATTTTATACAAAGGGTCTGACGTGAGTTGCCCCGTTTGTGAAAAATCATTTTCTAAGTTTTTATCTTA
>JBEDCS010000011.1:0-21210 GCA_041176605.1 Bacteroidota bacterium | reverse complement strand
TCAGGCCAAAATGCTGCATTTGCCCAGCAGGTGCACCCACATAGGTTTGGACCAATTCAAAGTGTCTGTGCAAAGGAACTTGCTTAAAGACCACTACAGGTTCTTTGAGTTGGAGCTTTGCGTGCACGCTGTTCTGAGTAGCACTGCAACTTCCTTGCCCCAGTTGAATGACCGGGCGTTGATTGATGATTTGAACACCCGCATTGTAGGTGTTGTTGGCTTGAATCATGCCCATACTTGAAGGCATTAGGAGTTCGGCATTAGGGCTTTGGTCTTTTGCAAATGCCAACTCATCAAAGTTGTGGTAAAAAAATAAGTCAGCCCAGTTAGGATGTGTATTGTCAATTTGAGCTTGGTAATTGCCAGCGATGGTATTGGCAGAAAGGGCCGCGCCGTATACACGCAATTCGTCAATATTTCCCTTCCAACCTAGATTTTGATTGTTACTAAAGCCCAGAACCATGCGGTGAATGTAGCCCATTTCTCTGGTTTTATTAGCGCCAGAAAGCCATAACTGACCATTCTTGTAAATGAACATTTGCGCACTTGCTTGATCTTTTACAAACGCCCAATGCACCCATGTGTTGTCGAGCTCTGCAGGGGTGGCTGCCTGATTGATGCGGTCATAGCCCGTTTCATCACCTGCATCAAAATAAATATTGTTATTGCTCCAAGGCAAGTGAATATTGAGAATGCGGCGGTTTGCCGTGTCTACAGCTTCAATGAAAGTAGAGTTTTGCCCCGCATTGCCATTGCCTTTGGCCCAAAATTCAATGGTAAATTGACCACCAATTTCTTGATTAGCCAAAGATGAAATTGTAAACTTTGAGCCATCAAATTCGAGTGCACCATTTCTTGTTTGATACGACAACGAAGGATTGGAAGTAGTCGGTTCCATGAGAAAAGAAAGGCTCTGAGCAGCCTCAAAATCATTTGAAAACGAGAGGTCTACAATGAGGTTGGAGCTACCATCCCAACTAAAATCTTGATAAAAAACAAAATCATTCCAACCAGCTTGTAATTGAGCTGCACCTGTTCTAGTAGCCTGATATACTTCTGTTAAGGTTCCATCATAGAAATTTGCCAAAGCGCTGTTGTTGGTCATGGCCAATTTGATGCGCGGTTGCCATAATTCACCACCTGCTACCAAATTGAGTTTTAGTGCACTGATAGGGCCTGCTTGTAGACCAGCTGCTAACAATTCAGCGGCGGTAATGATGAACTGAAATTTACTGCCCTTATTGTTGGTCTGAAAAGGGGTTGTCGATACCTGAGAGCCGTTGTTAATGGCCGAGTAATTCATGGCGATAGACTGGCGCGAAACTTCTTGAACGTCGTATGTATCTGCCTCGGTATACGGAAAAGGCTTGAATTGAATTTGAGCGGGCGAACTACAGTTGGCCAAGTACATTTGCCCGTTAATAGCCACAGAATCGAGCTGGCCGGTGTGGTCAAAAACCCTGGTGTAGGTCAGGTAATCCCACTCACCGCAGTCGTATTGATCCCAGGTAGTGAGGGGCGAACACTTGAGTTTGTAGTACATGAGCACTTTTTCAAAGCGCTGGGTATCTAGGCTCGCTGGGAACTGAAAATTTGCACGACGCGTAGTGATCGAATCAAAGGTAAAAGTCTGGACCCAAGTGGTATCTTGGGCATAGATTTGAAAAGACGCAAGCGTCAGTAGGCAAAATAGTAGTTTTTTCATAGAGGTACTTATGCCTCTAAAATACAAACTATTTCAGACTAATTGAAAAACAACTTCAGGGACAAACCGAGTGTTTCACGAATCTGGGTGCGTTCGATGATGTAGTCTAGGAAGCCGTGCTCTAGTAGAAACTCACTGGTTTGGAAACCTTCTGGGAGGTCTCGGCCGATGGTTTCTTTGACGACACGCGGGCCCGCAAATCCGATAAGTGCACCTGGCTCGGCAATATTGATGTCGCCAAGCATGGCAAAGGATGCCGTAACACCACCCGTTGTAGGGTCCGTGAGGTAAGAAATGTACGGAAGCTTCGCTTCAGACAACTGCCCTAATTTGGCAGAAACTTTCGCCATTTGCATCAAAGAAAAACCTGCTTCCATCATGCGTGCCCCTCCAGATTTAGAAATGATCATGAAGCCCGCTTTGCTTTTGATGGCTTCATCGATGGCACGGGCAATTTTTTCACCCATGACCGAACCCATAGAACCACCAATAAAGTTGAAATCCATGGCTGCAATCACGAAGTTTGTGCCGTGCAACTTTCCTTTGGCCGTTCGAATGGCATCTTTGAGGCCCGTTGCTTTTTGGGTAGCCACTACACGATCCGTATATTTTTTGGTGTCTACAAAGCCAAGTGGGTCTCCGGAGCTAAGTTTTTCATCGAGTTCTTTGTATTTGGCATCGTCAAAAATCAGCTCAAAATATTCTTGTGCGCCAATTCTTTCGTGGTGCGAACAGCGGTCACAAACATAGTTATTGCGCTGCAGGTCTTCGCTGGTGTATAGCGTTTTGCAATTCGAGCAGCGGACCCAAAGCCCCTCTGGCACTTCCATCTTCTCACTGGTGGAAGTGGTGATTCCTTCTTTATTTCTTTTAAACCAAGACATAGTTATAACAACGTATTGATATTATTTAGATCGGCAAAAGATGCGCTGAGTCTTTCAATGAACGTGAGTTCTCCTTCGCGCAGCCACTTGCGTGGATCGTAGTGTTTTTTGTTTGGTATATCGGCGCCTTCTGGGTTGCCAATTTGGGTACGAAGATAAGCTATTTTTGCGGTAATGTAATCGCGAACACCTTCAGTGAAGGCATATTGCAAATCTGTATCGATGTTCATTTTAATGACGCCATAACCAATGGCCTCTCTGATTTCTTCGAGCGTAGAGCCTGAACCACCATGAAAAACAAAATCGACTGGGTTAGGACCCGTGCCAAATTTTTCTTGGATGTAATCTTGAGAATTTTTCAAAATAACGGGCGTCAGCTGCACATTTCCTGGCTTGTAAACACCATGCACATTGCCAAAAGACGCGGCAATAGTGAATCTTGGAGAAACCGCTAAAAGCGCTTGGTAGGCTTCGGCAACTTCTTCGGGTTGGGTATACAATTTGGCGTTGTCGACATCTGTGTTGTCTACGCCATCTTCTTCACCACCCGTGATGCCCAATTCAATTTCGAGCGTCATGTCCATGGCTGCCATCCGGCGCAAATAGTGTTGGCAGATTTCTAAATTTTCAGACAAAGGCTCTTCACTAAGGTCAATCATGTGCGAACTAAAGAGTGGCTTTCCGGTTTCTTTGTAAAATTGTTCACCTGCATCGAGCAAACCATCTATCCAAGGCAATAATTTTTTTGCGCAGTGGTCGGTGTGTAAGATGACAGTGGCACCATAGGCCTCGGCAAGTGCATGCACGTGTTTAGCACCGGAAATAGCGCCTAAAATGGCCGCTTTTTCGTTGTCGTTGGACAGACCTTTTCCGGCAAAATAATGCGAGCCGCCATTTGAAAATTGAATAATTACGGGCGCGTTGAGTTTGGCTGCGGTTTCCATCACGGCATTGACGGTGCTGCTGCTCGTGACGTTAATGGCAGGTAAGGCAAAGCCCTTTTGTTTGGCCAAGCTGAAAATTTCTTGGACTGCTGCGCCTGTGGCGACACCTGGTTTGATCATGTTGTTGTGTTTTGTTGATTGATGATGCAGCAAAATTAGAAATTATTGGCCACAAACAATATTTCTAAATGTTTAGCGTTAGATGCTTAAACTTTTAATTTGCCTATGGTTCAAAACAATTACTCCGAAACTTTACCACAAACCCAAACACTTTTGCCAAATCCACGCGTACTCGATTTCCTCAAAATGTATAGCAAATCAGTGGAGGTAAAAAAAAGTAAAAATCTGGTTGTTTTGCTCGGTAAAAACTAATCAAGCGCCCTCGGGCGCTTTTTTTATGCGTTACTGGTTTTCACTTTTAAGCAACAAGTAGTCTAAAATGTCTTGCACTAAATCGAGTGGCAAAGCTTCCTTGACAGGAAACTGAACGGCGCCCTTCGAGTACTTGTAATTTCTCTTTTCAAATTCAGCACTAAAAGCTGCGATTCCTTTAGCACCCGGATACAAGCCAATGTGCTTGGAATAACCCGCATAATGGATGAGGTTTTTACCGTTGAGTTGAAAAGTGGGAATGCCGTAGGCCATTTTTTGTGTCAGGCCGGGTACTTTTTCTAAAATAAAAGCATGCAAAACCTTGAGCTGCGCTTGAATGTGTTCAGGAAATTGAGCAATATGGGTTGCGATATCGGGGTGCATGTACTTAGTTTTGCTCGCAGTAGCGCTTGAATTGATCGAGGATGGCTTGCCAACCTTGTTGCTGTAGCTCAAGCGTATTTTCAGTTTCTGGTTCAAAACGTTGTACAAGAATGGTTTGCTGACCATTTGAAGCAAATTTGACCTCAACTTTACGGCCATCTTCTAGCGAGGAAGCAATCAATTCTTGCGGAATAATCGCTGTAAAAGTAGCGATGAGATCAAAACCAAAACTACCGTCTTTGGCCTCCATTCTACAGTTGGAGCTGCCGCCTTCTTTGAAATCAACTTCAGCACTTGGGCAACACCAAGATTCGTGGGCAAAATTCCAGTGAATGACGTGTTTTGCTTGGGTCCATTTCTCCCAAACTTGATTTAATGGAGCGTTTATGGTGGCTTTTACTTCGATGATTTGACGATTTTCCATAAAACAAAGATAAGCCTTCAAGCATTAATTTTGGTAATTTTGACTCATGGAATTTGAGCTGGTATCTGATTACAAACCAACGGGTGACCAACCCGAGGCCATCAGGCAGCTCGTGGCTGGTTTGAATGAAGGCATCGGGCAGCAAACCCTACTCGGTGTTACCGGAAGTGGTAAAACCTTTACGGTGGCCAATGTCATCAAAGAAGTACAGCGCCCTACGCTCATTTTATCGCACAACAAAACCCTGGCCGCACAGCTCTACGGCGAATTCAAACAGTTTTTTCCCAATAATGCCGTTGAGTATTTTGTCTCTTACTACGACTATTATCAACCCGAAGCGTTTATTCCGTCCACAGGCACCTACATTGAAAAAGACCTCCAAATCAACGATGAAATTGAAAAACTACGTTTAGCTGCCACCTCTGCCCTGCTCTCAGGGCGCAAAGATGTTATTGTGGTGGCCTCCGTGAGTTGTATTTACGGTATTGGTAACCCCACAGAATTTAAAAATAGCATCCTGCACATTCAAGTAGGGCAAACGATTGTGCGCAATAAATTTCTGTTTCGCTTGGTAGAGAACCTCTATCAAAGAGCCGGCACTACTGACTTTGAACGCGGGCAATTTAGGGTCAGTGGCGACACCGTCGATATTTATTTGGCCTATGCCGACTACGCTTTGCGCATCGGTTTTTGGGGCGATGAAATCGAGCAAATCAATGCCATAGACCCCGAAAGCGGCCAAGTACTCGAGCGCTTTCAGAACATCGATATTTTCCCGGCCAACCTATTTGTTTCTAGCCCTGAAAATACGCGCCAAGCCATTTTACAAATCCAAGACGACCTCGTAGAGCAAGTAGCTAATTTCAAGGAGGAAGGCAAACTCGAAGAAGCCAAAAGACTCGACGAACGCGTCAATTACGACCTCGAAATGATCCGCGAGCTCGGGTATTGTTCGGGCATCGAAAATTATTCGCGCTACTTTGACCGCCGAGAACCCGGAGAACGCCCCTTTTGCCTACTCGACTACTTCCCCGACGACTTTCTGATGGTCATCGACGAAAGTCATGTCACGCTGCCACAGGTGCGCGGCATGTATGCAGGTGACCGTGCGCGCAAAATCAATTTAGTAGACTACGGTTTTCGTTTGCAGGCAGCCATTGACAACCGCCCCTTGAAATTTGAAGAATTTGAGGGCTTCCTAGAAAACGTTATTTATGTATCTGCCACCCCTGCCGATTACGAAATTCAGCAAGCTGAAGGCATTTTGGTAGAACAGCTCATCCGGCCAACAGGCTTGCTTGACCCTTTGATTGAAGTACACCCGACCAAACATCAAATCGATCACCTTATTGAACAAATAGAACTGCGTAGGCAAGTCCAAGAACGCATTTTGGTCACGACCCTCACCAAACGCATGGCCGAAGAACTTCAAAAATACCTAGACCGCTTGGGCATACCGTGCCGCTACATCCACTCTGAAATAGACACCATCGAGCGCGTCGAAATCTTGCGCCAACTCAGATTAGGTGTTTTCGATGTCCTGATCGGCGTCAATTTACTGCGCGAAGGTCTTGACTTACCCGAAGTTTCTTTGGTAGCCATCCTAGACGCCGACAAAGAAGGTTTCTTGCGCAATGAGCGCTCTTTGGTACAGACAGTAGGGCGCGCCGCCCGAAACATCAATGGCAAGGTGCTCATGTATGCCGATAAAATCACGCCATCGATGCAGCGTACCATCGACGAAACGGCGCGCCGTCGCCTGACGCAAGAGGCCTACAACAAAGCACACAATCAGGTGCCGCAGGCCCTCAATAAATCCAAAGACAAAATTCTGGAGTCAACGAAAGTGGCAGACGGCGACCAAACCACGCGTCAGGTCAAAAGCCTGCAAAAAGAACAACAGCAAAGTGCTGCACCAGTAGCATCCATGAACCCCGAAGAGCGCGACAAAGAGATCAAAGCGCTCAAAAAACAAATGGAGCGCGCCGCCAAAGACCTCGATTTCATCGAAGCTGCCCGCATCCGAGACCTCATCAAAGCAATCGAAAAATCCTAATATATGTCAAACAGCAACCCACTTAAACAATTCAGAATCATGGCCATAGCCGAAGGTTTTTCATGGTTAGGCCTGTTGGTCACTATGGCCCTTAAATATGGCTTTGATATGCCAGAACCCAACAAATGGGTAGGCTACATCCATGGCTTTTTGTTTATCATTTATTGCTTTTACATCGCCTATTTCCTCTTCGAAGAAAAATGGCCTTTTGTCAAGTGTTTCATCTTGTTTTTGACGGCTTTCTTACCATTCGGTACTTTCTGGGCCGAGCGCAAGTATTTGAGGCCGAACACTGACCTCAATCTGAAATTCAGAAGCTCACCTATGAAGCTACTCAAAAGAATCCTACTGGGTCTGCTCTTTCTCATTGCGCTTTTACTCATCATTGCACTTTTTATTCCGAAAGAAATTTTAGTGAGCCGCAGCATGAAAATCAATCGCGCCCAAACTGAAGTATTTTATTATGTCAAGCAACTTAAAAACCAGCCTAAATATGGCGTATGGTGGAAAGCTGACCCCAACATGAAGATCACAACATCGGGTACAGATGGTAAAGTTGGCTTTGTGCATGCGTGGGATAGTAAAGACGAAAACGTGGGCGCTGGGCAGCAAAAAATCATCGCCATTGATAGCAGTGCGCGCAAAAGTAAAATTAGCATCGAACTGAAATTCATCAGACCTTTTGAAAGCGTGAACCCCTCCTACATAGAAACCAATAGTATTGCAGCCGATAAGCAAACTGAAGTTACTTGGGCGATCACCAGCAAGATGCCCTACCCTTTCAACCTCATGGGCGCGCTCATGAACATGGAAGAAATGCTCGGTTCTGACCTCGAAAAAGGACTAAATAATTTAAAGGTGCTTCTTGAAAAGGAAGATTATTAACTTTGTTAAAAATTGTAACACATGTCTAATCATTTACTCAAAGGAAAACGCGGTATCATTTTCGGTGCCCTCAACAATCAAAGTATCGCTTGGAAAGTGGCACAAAGAGCACATGAAGAAGGTGCAACTTTTGTACTCACGAACGCGCCAATTGCTATGCGCATGGGCGAAATCAACGAGCTTGCAGCCGAAACTGGCAGCCAGGTAATCCCTGCTGATGCAACCAACCTCGAGGACCTCGAAAACCTCGTTGTCAAAGCCCAAGAAATTTTAGGTGGCAAAATTGATTTCGTGTTGCACTCTATTGGTATGTCGCCTAACGTACGCAAAGGCAAACATTACACTGAAAACGATTACAACTACTACGGCCAAACCATGGATGTTTCAGCAATGTCTTTGCACAAAACTTTGGCTACCCTTTACAAACATGACGCCATGAACGAATGGGGTTCAGTGCTTGCGCTTTCTTACATTGCTGCGCAACGCATCTTCCCTGACTACAATGACATGGCTGATGCCAAATCATTACTTGAGTCAATCGCGCGTTCTTTTGGTTACCACTACGGCATCAAAAAGAAAGTGCGTGTCAATACCATTTCACAATCCCCTACTGTAACCACAGCAGGCCAAGGCATCAAAGGCTTCACAGAATTTATCAACTTCTCTGAGCAAATGTCTCCACTTGGTAACGCCAGCGCCATCGCTTGTGCAGACTACTGCATCAGCATGTTCTCTGACCTCACCAAGTATGTCACCATGCAGAACCTCTTCCACGACGGAGGCTTCTCCAACACTGGCGTCACACAACAAGTCATCGAGCGCTTCGGCGATCAATAAAATCTTCCGATTTTAAACAAAAAAGGCCGCTGCAGCGGCCTTTTTTGTTTTGTGAGAGATCTGGAAGTCCTCTTAATCCTCTTTCCAGTTCAATCTTGACTTCGTGTACGGAATATTCGCTTTTTCGAGCTCGGTCTGCAGCGCCGCGATGCGCTTGTAGTAGTCTTGGAGTTGCGGATACAACGCTTCGTACTGTTGCTGAACCATCACAAGATTAGCGCGGTGCGTTTTACTCACGCCAGTAGTGTTTTCTGATAACTGGTAGTCAACCATGCCCAAACGGCTCGTAAGCGAAGGCACCGTTTCAAATTCGTGCTTCGTTTTCAAACCGTCGCCATAGAGCACCTCTGAAGCAGCGGCTTTGACCAATTTCAATTTTCTGATCTCAGCCAACAATGCCATATTGGTATTTGGGTAAGAAAGTACCGCCTTCTCGATGAGTTCTAGTTCTTGACTGGCCTCCTCAAAGCGTTTTTCTTGTCCGCTGACCTTGCGGTTGAGTTCTGCAATTTCAGCTCTGAAAGCATCGAGTGCTTTGGTATCTTTGGCAACTAGGGTTTGGTTGTTCAAACCTACTACATTGAAATTGCGTTTGGCTACCAATGTATCGATGTTACCATTATGAACAAGGACAACACTCAGCTGATAGGTGCCGGGCACAACCAATGGCCCTCTGCCCCAGCCACCAATAGGGTTCGTGCTGGCCTTGCGCAAGTTCCAGTATTGGCGCACCATGCCGCTTTGAGCAGCGCTGCTCATTCTTCTGATTTCAGTGCCGTTGGCATCAGAAACGATCCAGATAAATTTGGCATCTTCATCGAGTTCTTCGGCCTTGAGTGCTTCAAAACTTGGGTAACTGACGTCTTTGCCTTCTTTTTCAAGTTCTTTTTCTTTTTGCTGACGCGTACTTTTCAATCCTTTAGGCACTTCTTTCACGTGTAGCGTAAATGTGGCACCATATGTCGGATTCGAGGCGGCCCACATGTTGTGCCCTTGAAAGCCCGTTCCTTCCAAACCAAGCGGATCAGCTTCGATGTAAAGCAAGGCGTCTTTGATCGGGAAAAGATGTGCTTTTTGATCGAGGTTTTCTTTACTTAGCGTGCGCAACGGACTGTAATTGTCCAAGACATAAAAACCACGTCCAAATGTAGCTGCAACGAGGTCTACTTCGCGCTCTTGAATGTCTAAATCATAGACAGCCACAGTTGGTAAACCACTCAGTTTGGTCCAATTGACACCGCCATCGGTGCTAAAATAGGCGCCAAATTCTGTCCCGACGAAAAGAAGATTTTCTTGAATAGGATCTTGCTTAAGGCAATAAACAGTGCCACGAGCAGGTAGGTTTCCTGCGATACTTACCCACGTTTTACCTTTGTCCGAGGACTTCATTAAATAGGGTTTGAAATCGCCTTGGCGCTGTGCATTGAAACAGGCATAAACCACGTTATCTTGATGTAATGACGCCGTGAGCATATTGACACGCGTATTGATCGGAATGCCCGGAAAAGTAGTGTATTTAATCCAGTTTTGGCCATCATTTTCACTGACTTGAATGAGTCCGTCATCCGTTCCCACGTAAAGCAAGCCTTTTTTGCGCGGCGATTCATCGAGCGCCACAACATTGCCATAAACGGTAGTGGATGCATTTTTCATAACGGCATCGATAGTCCAGACTTGGCCCATTACTTCGATTTCGTTGCGGTCTATTTGTTGCGTAAGATCTGGGCTAATGGTTTGCCAGTCGTCGCCTCTGTTGCTTGTTTTAAAGAGCTTATTGGCTGCAAAATAAAGTGTGTTTGCATCGTGCTTTGAGACAATTAAAGGCGCATCCCAGTTCCAGCGGTAAGCCGGCTCGCCTACTGCTGGCATAGGCTGAATAGGCACTTTTTCTCCAGAAGCACGGTCGTAGCGCACTAACCAACCGTATTGTGCTTGGGCATAGGTGATGTTCGGATTTGACCAATCTGTCGCAGATTCAAAACCGTCTCCACCGTTGGTGATGAACCAATCTGTATTCAAGATACCAGACACATTTTGCGTGGCCGCGGGGCCTCCCATTGAGTTGTTATCTTGGGTGCCGCCATAAACGTTGTAGAATGGTTTGGCATTATCGGTTACAACTTTATAAAACTGAATAATGGGTAGGTTTCCGTAAAAACTCCATTCTTTGGCATGGGTGTAGGTTTCGTACAAGCCACCATCACAGCCCACAAGCCAGTGGTTGGTATTGCTTGGATCGATCCATATGCAATGGTTGTCGACGTGTTTGTTTTTTTCGCCGGTTGGGACAAAAGTTTTGCCGCCATCTGTGCTGTGGTGCATATAGGTATCCATAGCAAAGACCTTGTTGACGTCTTTGGGGTCACAGAAAATTTCTTGGTAGTAGTTGCCGCTTGTTGAAAAACTGCCTTGCTTGCCCCAGCTTTCAGCCTTATTGGTACTGCGAAAAACGCCTCCTTTGTCGTAGCGTGCCTCCACAATGGCATAGACATAATTCGGGTCAACACTAGAAATGGCCAAACCGATGCGGCCCATGTCGCCTTTTGGCAAGCCTGCATTGATTTCTTTCCAGGTAAGGCCACCATCTGTAGACTTGTGTAGCCCAGACTCTGGGCCACCGCCAATGTAAGTAAACTCATGGCGACGGCGCTGGTGTGCTGCCGCAATGAGGATGTCCGGATTGCTCGGGTCGATGATCAAGTCAGAAATGCCGGTGTTGTCTGAAATGAACAAAGTGCGCGTCCAGGTTTTTCCGCCGTCTGTTGTTTTGTAAACACCGCGTTCACCACCTGCGCTCCAGAGTGGCCCATAGGCCGCTACCCAAACAATATTTTCATTGGTCGGATGCACAATGATTTTTCCGATGTGCTCTGAGGTCTTGAGCCCCATATTCGTGAAAGATTTCCCGCCATCGACAGACTTATAAACACCATCGCCATAAGATGCCGAGCGCTGGTTGTTATTTTCACCTGAACCGACCCAAACCGTATTGGGATTGCTCGGGGCCAAGGTAACGCATGCCAAAGAATAAGAACCGTAGTTGTCAAAAATGGGTTCGAAAGTGATGCCGTGGTTATTTGTGTACCACAAGCCACCCGCAGCAGCCGCTATATACCAAGTATCTTTGTTTTGCGGATGCACCGCGATATCGGCCACGCGACCCGAGGTAAGCGCGGGCCCAAGTAAGCGAAAAGACAGTGCAGATACCGTACCGGCATCGTATGGAGCCTTTTCTGGGCTTGGAGTTGTTTTCTTCTGAGCAAATACTGAGCCGCTCAACAGGAGCATGCAGACGAGTAGGTTCTTCATGGAATTACAATTTTTTGCTAAAAATACGTTAAATTCGTGCAACCACAAATCGTAAAACAACGTCTTGTGGTTCAGGCCAAAGCCCCTATACTATGCAAAAAATTATCCTACTTAGTCTTTTCACTTGTCTTGCCTTATTCAACCTGAAGGCCCAACAAGCGCCCATTCTCGCCGATTCTCCGCTTTACCAGCAGCTCAAAGGCTCTGGTCAGCTGGGCACGGTCAATGTAGAAGCCAACACCTCTTACCAAATGCCCATTGCTGGGGTCAAACCAGCTAGCTACAACAAAGCCAACGCTTGTGACTGCTACATCGAACCAGATTCTACGTACACCTTAGCCATGCAGCCCAACGACGACGGTTCAACCGGCATCATCCCGATCCCTTTTACCTTCAATCTTTACGGACAAGCATACAACAATATTTACATCAACAACAATGGTAACCTGACCTTTACAGGCCCGATGGCTACCTTCTCCGCTACGGCTTTCCCTTCAGTCGGGAACGGTATTGTGGCGCCATTTTGGGGCGATGTCGATACGCGCAATGGCAATGGCCAAGTGCTTTATAAAATTACCCCAACTGCTGTTTATGTCAATTGGGTAGCTGTTGGTTATTACGCTTTTCACGGCGATAAACTCAACACCTTTCAATTGATCATTACCAACGGCTCCGACCCCGTTATTGATGGTGGAAACGTAGCATTTTGTTACCAAAACATGGACTGGACAACCGGTGACGCTTCCCAAGGCGTGAATGGTTTTGGCGGCATTCCTGCTACGGCAGGCGCCAACAAAGGCGATGGCTTGGCTTACTTCTTGATCTCTCGCTTTGACCACCCCGGGAATGACTTTGATGGTGCTTTAGGAAACCCTGACGGCATTGACTGGCTCGACTTCAAAAGTTTTGCTTTTGATGCTTCCAATGGCGGTAACATCCCGCCAATCCCAGAAGGCATCGCTTCTTGTGATACCTTCAAAATTTGTGCACTCGGTGACTCCGCCGATTTCTCGATCAACTTCCTCTCACCAGAAACCAACCAAAGTACCAGTATTACCTATACAAACGGTGGCCTCACTACACTTCAACAAATTTCTAATACACCCGGCAATACAGCCAATATTGTCTTAAGAGCTGTTGGTAGCCTCGCCACAATGGGCACCTACAACATCACTGTTACTGCCACAGACAACAACGCGCCAACGCCTGGCGTAACCGCCTTAACTTTTGTGGTCGTCATAGATACCATCGTCAATAACCTCGACTCCGCTGCCCTACTCGCTGTGAATTCCTGTGGCAGCATCGACCTCAGCGTAGCCAACGCACCTTATGACAGCTACCTCTGGGACGACTTCACCGTCATGCCTACTAACTCAATCAGTAGTTCTCAAATTTACGGTGTCACGGTCAGTAAAAACGGCTGTTATAAACACATCACAGACACCTTTACTGTCATTAATCCATTACCAATCAACCTACAAGGGCCGTTGGCATTTTGTCCGCCAGACACCTCAGTAACCCTCACAATTCCAAATGCAGCTGCCTATTCTACGGTCAGCTGGGGGCTCACGAACCCAACACTGAACGCGCAGTTTAGCAATTCCTTGGTTGCTGGCACCTACACCATCAACTTGCTAGATTCTGCTGGTCTTTGTAGCACCGACACCACCTTTACGGTTTTCGGCACCAACGCAGCAACTATTTTTGACGACCAACTGCTTTGTCAAAATACGTTTCAAGTAAGCGGTACGGTAGCACCAGGTGGCACTTGGTCTGCTTCGTCGGCGAACGTCAGCTTTAGCAGCACAAGTAACTTGAACCCGCTCATTACACTCAGTGGTCCGGGTGTCTACACGATTTCATTCACTGACAACGCTTGTCAGCAGACGCTCAGTAGCATACTCACTTTACCAATCAACCCAAGTATTTTTGCCGACACCGCACTTTGCCAACTTACCTATCAAGTGAGCGGCACACAAGTTGCACCACTTGGAGGTACCTGGACCTACACAAGTGCCAATGCACAAAACAACCTCACGTTTGCAGCAAACAATAACGCAAGCAACCCGCTCATTACTGCCAACAATTCTGGTGTTTACACCCTTACGTTCACTGATTCAGTTTGTCAACATACAGCCACTGCACAACTAGAGCTTTATGTACAACCTTACATTCACCTCGATAGTATTGGCTGTGATTACGCCGCGCAAATTTCACAAACTATTAGTGCACTAGGTGGTACCTGGAGTTGCCTCGATACAGCATTACATTTTTCTAATGTAAACGACATCAATCCAAGTCTTACAACGGATTACGCAGGTGTTTACACCGTTTATTTCTTAGACAGCGCTTGTGGCGTATTGCTCTCAGAGACAATAGAATTCCCTCCGTATATGTACCTTACGCTGTTAGACACCAATATCTGCCAAGGTAGCAGCTTCTCTCTGGACCCCTATTACCTCAATACCGCCAAAGACACCACGCTTTCTGCCTGGACTCTCCAACCTAGTTATGTTCCAGCTATCTCCGCAAGTTGGTCTGATGGCAGCACCGAAGAACCGCGCATCATTACCAATGTGGGTAATTATGTTTTCACGGTAGCCAACGCATGCTACAGCTATTCAGATACCGCAACCATAGGTTTTAAACCATGTGACATCTTCGCGCCAAATATCATCGTCCTCTCTTCGAACAGTGGTAACCATCAATTTTTTGTGGAATACAGCGGCCTCAGTTCTTTTGAATGCACCATTTTGAATCGTTGGGGCAACGTCATTTATAGCTACACAGACCCCGCTGCTGTATGGGATGGCAAAACATTTGACGGCGAAATAGTTTCTGAAGGCACCTACTTTTACATGATCAAAGCGGTCTTTGAAGGAGGAATACCTATCGAGAAACACGGATTTGTCGAGGTGAAGTATTAACTTTGCCAAATGAAAACTGCCCGTGTTAGCTATTTAGGCGAACTCAGAACACAATGTGAACACCTTGGTTCTGGTACCAAAATCTTTACCGATGCCCCTCTAGACAACCACGGCAGAGCAGAAGCTTTTTCTCCTACAGACCTTGTAGCTACTTCATTGGCATCTTGTGTCATGACCATTATGGGCATTTATTGTCAGAACCACGGTATTGATTTCAAAGCAGCTGAAGCAAGTGTTGAAAAACACATGGCCTCAGAACCGCGTCGCATAGCCAAAATTGTCATCGACCTCGATCTTAGCGGCAACAACTGGGACGAAACCACCAAGAAAAAAGTGATCGCTGCAGGCAAAGCTTGCCCCGTAGCTCGCACCCTCGAGGGCAATGTTGACCTCGAATTTAACATCCACTAATGGAAAACAAATACCCGAAAAACGAGCGCTCAGAACGCTCAGAACGCCCAGAGCGCAAAGAAAAAACATACCAACGCAAAGAGCGTACCGATATCATTTTTGGTATCAGAGCCGTCCTTGAGGCGGTTCATGCCGGGCGTGAACTCAATAAAATACTCATTCAGAAAGGAATCAACAAAGATCTTTTTGAAGAACTACGCGCAGCACTTACTGGCAAAAACTATTTTTTGCAATATGTGCCCAACCAAAAACTAGATTCGCTCACAACGGGTAATCACCAAGGTGTCATTGCGATGATTCCCCCGATATCTTACCAAAAAATCGAACCACTCATCGACCAATGGCTCGAAGAAGGCAAAAAACCTAGCGTGCTTGTGCTAGACCGCATCACCGATGTCAGAAACTTTGGTGCGATTATCCGCAGTGCCGAATGCATGGGTGTAGATGCCATCTTAATTCCAAGCAAAGGTTCCGCTTTAGCTACAGCAGATGCCATGAAAGCATCAGCGGGTGCCCTCAACCGTTTGCCAATTTGCAAAACCGAACAACTCAAGCAATCGTTGTTTTATTTACAGCAATCAGGCCTTCGTTTGGTAGCGTGTACCGAAAAAGCATTGGTGCCTTTACACGAAACCAACCTGCGTGGAAGCCTAGCCATTATCATGGGTTCTGAAGAGTCCGGAATTACCCAAGACCTCATCAATATGGCCGATATCAGTTGTAAAATCCCGATGAAAGGCGCTATTTCTTCTTTAAATGTGGGTGTAGCAACCGGAATGGTACTTTACGAAAGAACGCGCCAAGAATTAGTGGGTTAAGCTCAATCTGGGCACGAGTGTGAGCAATTCCGAGAGTTTTGTAATGGCATGCTCGTAGCCATAACTATTTTTTGCTGTAGGGTCAAACCAAACGGCCTGCATCCCTGCTCTTAGCGCACCCGCAACATCTACATGGTAGTCATCACCAATCATGATTGAATGTGCTGGTTTGGCATTGGCCTGATTCATGGCATAATTAAATATGGCAGGTTCTGGCTTGTTTTTTCCGACAAACTCGGAGCAAACGATGACATCAAAAAAAGCACGCAAGCCACAATTTTCGAGTTTGATAAACTGCACCTCCTGAAAACCGTTGGTGATGATATGCAGTTGATAACCCATCTGTTGTAGGGCTTGTAGCGTCTCAATCGCCTCCGGAAACAAAGCGGTTTGCAGCGGCGAAATTTGTACATAAGCATCAGAGAGTCTGCTGACCAATGCTTCATCTTCAATTTTAAAATGCTTGAGTGTCACGCGAAAGCGCTCATAGCGCAAGTCGTCTTTTTTGATTTTCCCTTTGCCATAAAGCTTCCACAAATGGGCATTTTGATACACATATTGCTGATGAAAATGCTCAAAACCACCAATGCGGGCCTCTAATTCCTCATCGGCAAAAATTTGACGCAACGCATTTTCTGAATTGAGGTCGAAATCCCAGAGTGTGCGATCGAGGTCAAAAAAGAGGTGACGCTTAGAAGAGGGCATAACTGATGAGGGTCAGTAAGAAGGCATTGAGGGCTAAACCGACAAGCACAAACCAAAAGGTCGTTTGATACTTGCCATAAAATTTGGCGGCCACATAGCTACCAATGGGTACCGAAAAAAAGAGCGGTGCAAAAAGTGTGATGCCATAAAAACCAAAACGGCGCTTGATTTGCACAATAAACTTTTTGGTTCGGGTTACTTTGTAGTAATTGATGGGCTCAAGTCCAGCTGCCAAGGCTGCTTCTCTTTTTGCAATGCGGCGGCGATGAATCATGCGCATCACAGCCTCGCTGCCAAAATAAAATATAGCTGACGCCGTGGATGCACCTAGAAATGAGGCCAGCCAAGTCTGGTGAAATGCCAATTCAAAGCCTTGCCCCGGAATGGTTGACACCATGAATTTAATCATGGCTAAAAAATATATACTCCAGAATCCGATCCAGTTCATCTTGATTTTTCCTTATTGTTTGATTCCAAAAGCAAGGTCTCCGGCATCTCCTAAGCCGGGTACAATATATGATTTTGCAGTAAGCTCTGCATCGATAGCCCCGACCCAAATTTGCGTTGAACTTGGCAATTTGGCACGCACAAAGTCAAGGGCCTCAGGCGTGGCAATAGCACAAAGGATGTGTATTTGACTTGGGGCACCCTGCTTTCTGAGCGCCTGATAAACAGCTACCATGGAACTTCCGGTGGCCAACATTGGGTCAGAAATCACCCAAATTTTGTGATCGATTTCTGGCACCGCCATGTATTCGACCTCAATTTCGAAGTCTTCGGGTGAGCTGTGTTTGCGGTAGGCCGAAATATAAGCGCTATCGGCATGGTCAAAGGTGCGCAAGACACCCTCGTGCATGGCCAAACCTGCCCTTAAAATAGTAAAGAGCACCGGTTGTTGAGCGGGAAGCACAACTTGGGCAATACCAAGCGGCGTTTGTACTTCTTTTTGAAGAGATGGCAGTGTTTTGGACATTTCATAGCTCAGAATTTCTGCAATTCGGGCCAAGTTGTGTCTGAAACGCAAGCGGTCTTCTTGAATGCCAACTGCTCTGATTTCAGAGAGGTATTGGCCTAAGATAGAACTTTGAAGTCCGATGTGATGTACCATCTTGATTTTTCTTTAAAATTACGTATTATTGGACGATTTTTCCATTTAAATATCTCTGCTATGCAAGCTCAGCGCAAGGTTCTGTTTCTCATCATTATAGCTGCCTTAGGTTACTTTGTCGATATCTATGATTTGGTTTTATTTGGTGTTGTGAAGGCTGAAAGTCTAGCAACAATCATGCCTAATGCCAGCGATGCGCTGCGTGCTTCCACCGGAAAATTCTTGTTCAATATTCAAATGCTTGGGATGCTGATCGGTGGTATCTTGTGGGGAATTCTCGGCGATAAAAAAGGGCGCTTGAAAGTTTTGTTTGGCTCCATCCTACTCTATTCTATTGCCAATATCCTCAATGCTTTTGTAACTGACATACCAAGCTATACAGTTATTCGTTTAATAGCCGGCATTGGCTTGGCTGGTGAGTTGGGAGCCGGCATCACACTCATATCAGAACTCATGCCTAAAGAAACACGCGGCTACGGAACCATGATCGTCGTGACTTTTGGTGCACTCGGGGCCGTTGCAGCTTCTTTAGTAGGTGCAGAAGGGCAAGTAGTGGGGGCGTTTATTGCTCAACTGAGCGGTTGGCAACCTGCCAATTGGCAAGTGGTTTACCTCATCGGTGGCGGCATGGGCTTGCTTCTCTTGTTTTTGCGCGTTGGAGCTTTAGAGTCTGGCTTTTTTCAGCAAATGGATACCGACAAAAATATTCAAAAAGGGCAGCTCAAACTCATTTTTGGCAACAAACAAAACCTCATCAAATACTTGCACTGTATCAGCATTGGCATCCCAATTTGGTACACCGTTGGTTTGTTGGTAATGAACTCTGCAGATAACTTTGGGCCGTGGTTAGGTGTCTATGACGTCTCCAACGGAAAAGCTGTGATGTATTGTTATCTGGGGCTCAGCGCCGGTGATCTACTCGCTGGCTTTTTGAGCCAATGGTGGCAGAGTCGAAAAAAGGTGGTCCAGCTTTATTTGGTCTTTTCATTGTTAGTGACCATAGCTTTTTTGGGCGTTTTTCACCAATATAATATCACGAGCAACACTTATTATTTCCTCTGTTTTTTATTGGGAGCAGGAACGGGTTATTGGGCGATATTTGTCACGATTGCTGCAGAACAATTCGGTACTAACATCCGCTCCACCACAGCCAATACGATACCCAATTTCGTACGCGGATCCGTCAATATTGTCGTGTTGTTTTTTAGTTTTTTGGTCAGCATGGGCATCAACGACGGCGTTTCAGCCACGGTTGTAGGGTGTTTCTTTATTGGGCTGGCCTTATTTAGTTTGAGTCAGCTCAAAGAGACCTTTGGCAAAGACCTCAATTATTTTGAGGTGTCGTAAAGCTTAAATCTTTTGAGAGTAGTTCTCGAAGTCTTCGATGAGTTCTTGATCGACTTGCTTGGCAACCGTTATCGGAATGTAATCCACCACTACGTTTGTTTTGTCGAGTCCGAAGTCTTCGGCCGGCTTCAGCCCTGTAGATTTAACAAAACGATAAGCGCGCACACACAATTTTTGGAATGGCGTGAGTTGGTTATCCATCGCAACCCTTGAGTTCAATACGATGAATTTGAAATCGACTTGGTCTAGTTTACCGCGAACGCTTTCAAAGACACTTTCTCCACTGAGCTCGCCTTTTTCGATCATTTTGCAGTAAATCTTGCGCATCATGTACTCAATGCGGTGCTCCTCCTTGAAGCCCATCTGAAGCGTTACGTAATAACAGCGCTTGTCAATGATTTGATGCACTGAATAGTGTACACCCCAAGGCTCATTTAAAATATCAAGGTGTAAAAACCAAATCGTATCTGCCTTTCGCGGCTTCTTGTAAAACAAGGAATGATAAACGGTTAAATCCAATTTATTGGCAGAGTCTGAACGCGTCGGGAATACCAAATTAGTAGCTTCAAATACCAAATTTTTATCCTCATGAACCGCATTTATGAGGGGTATGACAGAATTCATAGGAAGGTATTCGGTAATGCTCGTGCGGAGTTGCTTGGCTTTGAAATATAAATATAAAATCCCGAAGAAACTCGATGCTAAAATGAGCGTAAACCAACCTCCAGAAACTACTTTCCCAAGATTTGATAATAAAAACACCCCTTCAATTGCTAGGAAAATCAAGAATATTAGAAAATAAAAAACTTTTGCTCTCGGGTATTTCAACATTAAAAGGAAACCAAGGAGAATGGAAGTCATGACCATATCAATGGTAATTGCTAACCCATAAGTATGTTCCATTGCGCTCGATTCCTTGAAGATGGCAATCACAATCAAACATCCTACCATCAAAAACCAGTTGATAAACGGAATATAGATTTGACCCTGGTGCTCTGATGGATACTTCACTTTCAAGTTGGTCCAAAGTTTCAGTTTAATGGCCTCGTTCATCAAGGTAAATACACCTGTAATGAGCGCCTGCGATGCAATAATGGTAGCAGCCGTTGCCAATATAATCGCCAATGGAAGTATATTTTGTGGAACCATACTGTAGAAAACAGTTTGGTTATGTAAAGCATGAAAATCAGGTGATAAACACAGCGCTGCTTGCCCTAGGTAATTAGTTAGTAACAATATTGATACAAAAGCCCAACTCAATCTAATATTTCCCTTACCACAATGTCCTAAATCAGAGTACAATGCTTCTGCACCCGTGGTACACAAGAAAACCGATCCCAAAACAGTAAAACCACCATCGACATTGGCAACTAAATTATATGCCCAATAAGGATTGAAGGCCTGAAGAACTACCGGGTTTTTAAAAATATGAATTGCTCCTAAATATCCTAAAAATAAAAACCAAATGCCCATAATAGGCCCAAACATTTTACCAATTGCAGCCGTACCAAACTGTTGGATCATGAAGAGTAAGACAATTATGGTCACTACAATAGGTATAACAGGTACGTCAGGATTTATGGCATTAATTCCTTCAACCGCTGATGAGATGGAGATTGCTGGTGTAATAAATCCATCGGCCATCAAAGTGGCGCATCCTATGAGGGCCGGAATAATAATCCACTTGTAGCGGCGCTTTTTAAGCAAAGCAAACAAGGCGAAAATCCCGCCTTCACCTCTGTTGTCTGCATTCAGTGCAAAGTAAATATACTTGACTGTAGCTAATAAAATCAAAGTCCAAATCACACTAGATAAAGCCCCTAAAATAAACGGCTCAGAAATGTGCTTGCCCCCGCCGGTAATGGCCTGAAAAACATAAAGCGGCGAAGTACCGATATCCCCAAAAACAATTCCTGTAGTAATCAATAATCCAGCCAGTGAAATCTTTTGGGTAGAGACGTGCGACATAAGTGGTAAATGAAAAATTTCGTCGAAGTTATACCTTTCTTACATTTCCTCACAAACATTTCCATAAAATATTTATCTTTGCACCTCGATTCTCAATCGAATAGTCTGCTGCCCACGTGGTGAAAT
>JBEDCS010000010.1:0-2628 GCA_041176605.1 Bacteroidota bacterium | reverse complement strand
TCTGAATTGGTGCTTTATCCAAATCCGACAGATGCCGATTTACACCTCACATTTAGCTCGCTTTATGCTGGTGCAGCCAAATTAAAAGTAACAGATTTGACAGGCAAAGTTGTTCAAGCATATCCGTTATACTTACAAGAAGGTAAAAACATGATCATTACCCAGACCAATCAATTGGCTTCGGGGTCTTATTTACTTCAACTTGAGTTCAATGGTGCTGTGACTACATTGCCGTTTGTAGTTGAATAAATTATTCTTGATGGAAATATTCAAATAGGAGTTGCGCTTTTGCAGCTCCTATTTTTTTTGCCACATTTTCTTGACCAGCTGCTTTCATTTTTGAAAGTGTCTTAAAGTCATTGAATAACAATGTAATGGTTTTAGGTCCCAGGCCTTTGATTTGATCCAGTTGGGTAGTCAGGGCTGACTTGCTGCGTTTGTCGCGGTGATGGCTCAAGCCAAATCTATGGGCTTCATCTCGGAGTTGCTGAACTAACTTCAGGGCCAAGGAACGCCTACTCAAAATCAATGATTTAGAAAAACCTGGTTTGTAAATTTCTTCTAAACGTTTGGCAAGCCCTACCAGTTTGAGTTCATGTTGCAAGCCTAATTCTTCAATTGCTTCCATTGCGGCGCCCAACTGACCTTTGCCACCGTCGATGATCACTAAGTCGGGTAATTGTTGACCTTCTTCTTTTAAACGCTTATAGCGTCTGCCCACGACTTCTTTCATGGTCTTGAAGTCATCGGGTCCCTCAACGGTTTTCACGTTGAAATGGCGGTAGTCTGCTTTACTAGGCACCCCTTCTTTAAATACGACGCATGCAGAAACTGCATTGGTGCCTTGAAGGTTAGAATTATCAAAGCATTCGATGTGTCTTGGCGCAACCGATAAACCAAGTGCGGTTTGCAATTCTAACACCGCCTGCATCGATGAGTTTTGCACGCTTGTACTGGCATTCATAGCTTGCTTTCTGGCCTGAAGCTGGGCATGTTTGACGTTATTCTGCGCCATTTCAAGTAGCTGTTTCTTTTCACCAATTTTTGGAAATACTACTTTGACATCGTATAGTTGAACATCCTCTGAAATGCCAACAACGACTTCCTTTGCTTGACTAGAAAAATGTGATCTAAGCTGAGGAATTATGTTTTGATAGAGCACTTCCAATGGTTCATCTAAAGGGTCTTCAATTCGTGTCGCATAAGTATTCACAATACTGCCTTCCCGAATGACCAAAAAACTGACCCAAGAAAGCTGGTTGTTTTTCTCGATATAACAAACGTCAAAGTCTTGGGCATGATCAGCAACAACCATTGATTTTGTCCTGAATTGTTCTAAAGCCAAAATAAGTTCTTTACAACGTTGCGCATCTTCAAAAGCATGATCCGTAGCAAAGCTTTGCATTTGTTTTTTTAGCGACTGAATAAGTGAAAAGTTCTTGCCTTCTAGTAAAAGTCTTACAACCCTTAAAGTTTCTTCGTACTGTACTGACGTTTGCAATAGTTGACACGGACCGGCACATTTGCCAATGTGATACTCTAAACAAACCTTATACTTGGCTTGCTCAAGTTTTTGCGCTCTCAAGTCTAGGGCACATGTCCTGATTTGGAAAAGTTCTCTAATGAGTTGCAAGAGCGCATGCATTCCTTTTACGTTAGGGTAGGGCCCGTAATAGGTCGAACCATCATTGAACTTTCTTCTCGTAGAGAAAATACGGGGAAATGCTTCATTTTTGATGACAATCCAAGGGTATGTTTTGTCGTCCTTGAGCAATACGTTATATCGCGGTCTGTAACTCTTGATGAGGTTGTTTTCCAGCAACAAGGCATCTATTTCTGTTTCAACTACCGTAAATTGTAGCGCTGTAATTTGTTTGACCAATGTGCGGGTTTTTCCGTCAGTATGGTCTTTTTGAAAATATGAAGTAACGCGCTTTTTTAAATCTTTAGCTTTCCCCACATAAATAATCTTTCCGTTTTGATCAAAAAATTGATAAACACCTGGGTGATGAGGTAGGGTAGCCACTTTGTTCAATAAATCGGTCTGATCTTTCACGGTTCAAAAATAGAAACATTGTGCAGATTAACCTGCACTTCTTATCTTTGCTTCATGCTAGATGAGTTTATCCAAAATGCCTTAAAAGAAGATATCGGTTCTGGAGACCACTCTTCTTTGGCCTGCGTACCTGCAAACGCCCAATCAGAAGCTTATTTACTCATCAAAGAAGAGGGCATATTAGCAGGGGTTGAGGTTGCAAAAAGAATTTGTACTATTTACGACCCACAAATTCAATTTGATCAAAAATTATCAGACGGAACACCTGTTAAGCCAGGAGACATCGCATTTATTTTAAAAGGTTCATCGCGTTCAATTCTAGCGGTAGAAAGATTACTGCTCAATTGTATGCAGCATATGAGTGGGGTAGCTACCCAGACAGCTCATTACGTCAAGTTAATTGACGGCACCAACTGCACTTTGCTGGATACCCGCAAGACAACTCCCGGAATGCGCATGTTAGATAAATATGCTGTCAAAATAGGAGGAGGAGCCAATCACCGAATTGGTCTTTACGACATGATCATGCTCAAGGACAACCACATCGATTATGCAGGAGGCTTAGCACCAGC
>JBEDCS010000009.1:0-58456 GCA_041176605.1 Bacteroidota bacterium | reverse complement strand
TGGAAGTCAGCAGTGAGGTTGGATACCAATCGTTTTGGTAAACAAGTTGGTCCATTATTTCATTTTCAATATTCTTTAAGGCGATGAATTCCCCAGCGTTATTTAAACTCGGAAATGCAGCGACTTCCACAATGGCATCAATGTCAAATGCCTCGCTTTTATTTGTAGCGACCAAAGCAACATAAGCTTCTGGAGCTAACCAAAAGGAGGGGAGGGTACAAAAACCATTGCCATCCTGAATTTTCATCCCTTTCAATTGAATCAATTCAGCACCGTTGTTATAGATTTCCAAATATTCTATATCGGGTAAGCCAAATAAGGTGTCAGGGTCAGCCATGATTTCGGTGATGATTAACTTGGGGTCAGTTTCAGATAGAACTTTGCCGAAATAAAAATCATCGATAAAAAATGCAGCGGCATTTGCCGCGGTATAATGAAATAAAAACCCAGCATAAGGTTGCCAACTTTGAGGTGCTATGTTGGTTTCAAATTGGAGTTCATCAATGATAGAAGAGGAGAATTTGGCCAAAAGCTGAATCGAGTTCGCGGTAATAATCAATTTCAAATCAGCTGCAAAAGCATTGGCAATATTGCCAAGTGGCCCCGATGCAAGTAAGCTATCTTGCCCATTGAATCTGGCGTAGAGCCGTATGGCATCCGCTATGCCGCTTTCGCCAAATTGTAAATAGTAGCAGTTTGTGGCATTCTGAAAATCGGGTGTAGCTGCATAAAAGAAAAAACGCCCGTAATTTAAGCTAGAAGGGCTGAAATTTTCTCGAATCCAAAATTGAAATGCGAGTGTGTCGTTATTAACAACAGGGAGTTGTGTCCAAATGATACTTGTATCCGCAACGCTTTGATTGAGCTGTAACTGGCGCGCACTATTGACGCCAAAATGCGTGGTATCACCCTGCCATAATAGGACAGTGTTGAGGTCTTGGTCTTGAAAATCGTCGTAAACCTCATTTTGAGAAAAAAGGGCCGTTTGAAGGAAAATTGCGAAAAGCAAAAGAGAAGCACGTTGCATTGCAAACAAAGTTTAATTTTGTCAAAAAAAAATCAAATGAAAGTAGCTGTCGTTGGCGCAACAGGCATGGTCGGATCAGTGATGTTGCAAGTTTTAGCAGAGCAAAAATTCCCTTTTACCGAATTATTAATGGTGGCCTCCGAAAACAGCGTCGGTAAGAAATTAACGTTTCAAGAAAAAGAATATGCTGTCATGAGCTTGCAAACTGCCGTTGATGCGCGCCCAGACATTGCAATTTTTTCGGCTGGGGGTGATACTTCATTGGAGTGGGCACCTCGTTTTGCGGCTGTAGGAACAGTTGTCATTGACAATTCTTCTGCTTGGCGAATGGACCCCACAAAAAAACTAGTTGTTCCGGAAATCAACGGACAACAGCTCACCAAAGAAGACCTCATTATTGCCAATCCGAATTGCAGCACCATTCAATTGGTATTGACACTTGCTCCTTTGCATCAGCGTTATGGCGTCAAAAGGGTAGTGGTTTCTACGTATCAATCCATCACCGGAACAGGTGTCAAAGCTGTGCAGCAACTTGAAAACGAGCGCAACGGCATCAGTGCTGAGATGGCCTATAAATACCCCATAGACAAAAATTGCATTCCGCAATGCGATGTTTTCACTGAAAACGGCTACACCAAGGAGGAGATGAAGCTGACCAACGAGACTAAAAAAATACTTGATCCAAAAATTTTAGTAACGGCAACAGCAGTTCGCGTACCAGTCGTTGGCGGACACTCCGAAGCAGTTAACATCGAATTTGAACAAGATTTTGACCTTACCGAAGTAAAAAGTATTTTGTCGAATACGCCAGGAATCGTTGTGCAAGATAACCTTGCTGCGTTTGA
This sequence comes from Bacteroidota bacterium, assembly GCA_041176605.1. Taxonomy (GTDB): domain Bacteria; phylum Bacteroidota; class Bacteroidia; order Flavobacteriales_D; family Crocinitomicaceae; genus UBA952. Next base: position 56,584 of record JBEDCS010000009.1, on the reverse strand, counting down.
GTACCCAATGCCCCGTTTTGCTGAGGGCAAAGATGCCGTGTTTGTAGGGCGCATTCGCCGCGACGAATCACAGCCAAATACGCTCAATCTTTGGATTGTTGCCGACAACTTGCGTAAAGGCGCCGCCACCAATGCGGTTCAGATTGCTCAAATTGTGGCGCAAATGCATCAATAAATTTTATTGAGTCCTTCAAGATTATTTTTGAAATTTCTGAGCTACAAGCCACAATTCCATTAATTTTGCATCGTCTCTAAGGGGTGCCGCAAGGCTGAGATCATACCCATTGAACCTGATTTGGATAATGCCAGCGAAGGGAAGATGACGAGCTAATTTTTTAAGATCACCAAGAATTAGCCCCTTGTTCTTGTTTAATTTTTACAAAATGAAAACAAGACTTTTAGTTCCAGCTTTATTGATTGCTTCTGCAGCTATGGCTCAGCAAACCCAAAAAATTGCGGCCGACACCATTAAAAAAATTCAAAACATTGAAGGCATCGTAGTTTCTCGGCTCAGAGCCAAAGACAACCCAAGCAACACTACTGTAACAAAAGAGGTTTTAGGTTTCAAAAATTTCGGGCAAGACATGCCAACTTTGCTCGAGTTTACGCCATCTGTCGTAACGACGAGTGATGCCGGTGCCGGAGTCGGCTACAGCGGTTTGCGCATTAGGGGTGTAGACGCCAGCCGCATCAATGTCACCATAAATGGTGTTCCTGTCAATGATCCAGAATCGCACGATGTTTATTGGGTGAATATGCCTGATCTTGTAGGGTCCGTTGAGAACATTCAAATACAACGAGGGGTTGGCTCTTCTACAAATGGTGCAGCTGCTTTTGGAGCTAGCGTGAATATCAAAACAAGTGATATCAGGTCCAAAGCTTATGCCCGAACAGATTTAGCTGCGGGATCATTCGGAACGCTCAAAGGCACTCTTCAGGCAGGGACAGGATTATTGAATAACCGATTTTCCCTAGATGCCAGACTTTCTCAAATTCGATCAGATGGTTATCTTGATCGGGCTACAAGTGATTTAACTTCTTTGGGCCTTACCGCAACTTACCTAACTGAAAAATCGATTTGGAAAGCGGTGGTGCTCAACGGGACAGAACGAACCTACCAAGCGTGGTACGGCACACCTGAGAGCCGTTATAGAGGTGATTCATTAGGAATGCTTGACTATGCCAGCAGAAATGGTTTAAGTGCTGAAGAGACGGCGAATTTGTTAAATTCTGGCCGCTCCTACAATTATTACACCTACGCGAATCAAGTAGACAACTACAAGCAGGACAACTATCAGTTGCATTTTATCCATAAATTTTCCAACAGACTAGACTTCAATTTAGCGGCCCATTACACTTACGGCCGAGGATTTTACGAAGAATATCGCAGCGATGATGCCTTATCAGATTATGGCTTAGCGCCAGTTTTTATTGGCGCGGATACCATAGCGAGCACGGACTTGATCAGAAGAAGATGGTTAGACAATCATTTTGTAGGGATGGTTTATGGCTTAAATTTTCAGAAAAATCAATATTTGAAATTCACCTTTGGAGGCGCAGTTAATCGCTACACCGGACAGCATTTTGGAGAAGTCATTTGGGCGCAGTTCGCTTCCAATAGTGAAATTTATGAGCGTTACTACGACAATGATGCAGTCAAGCAAGAGGCCAGTACTTACCTCAAGACCAATTACCAAAAAAACGGCTACGACCTCACCCTAGATTTACAATATCGCGGTATCAACTATAACTTTTTAGGGGTAGATCAAGTGAGTGGAGAACTCACAGATGTGACTCAAACAGTGAATTATAACTTTTTTAACCCAAAATTGGCACTTGCCAAATCTTTTGGAGCACAACAAGTTTTCGGAACTTTTGGTATTGCTAACAGAGAGCCCGTTCGCCGCGACTTCAGAGAAAGTACGCCGGCCAATCGCCCGCTACCGGAAAGAATGTATAATACAGAGCTTGGATACCGTTTCCAAAATGAGCGCCTACTCGCCCAAACAAACCTTTATTTGATGTATTATGACCAGCAATTGGTCTTAACTGGTCAGATTAATGATGTCGGGGGCTATACCAGAACGAACGTAGATCAAAGTTACAGAGCAGGTCTTGAGATAGAATTGCAATATGCAGTTACTCCGCAAATTCGCCTTCAAAGTGCTAGCTCTTTGAGTCAGAATAAGATTATAAACTTTGTGGAGTACGTGGATGTTTACTTGGATGAAGCTCCTTATTATACACAAATTCAAATTAATCATGGAACAACCGATTTGGCATTTTCTCCCAACTTTATTCAAACCTTGGGTCTTCAATACGCTCCGGTCAAGTCGCTGCAATTGGCTTTGCAAACGAAATATGTTTCGCGTCAGTTCCTTGACAACACTTCTGACCTTAACAGAAGTATAGACCCATTCACATTTACCAACTTTATATTGAATTGGAAAGTGAAACAACAATTTGCCGAAAACTTTGAATTGGGCTTGTTGGTGAACAACATCTTTTCTGCGCAATATGCCAACAATGGCTATACGTTCAGTTACCAATATGGGGGGCAAACGACTACTGAAAATTTCTATTACCCACAGGCAGGACGTCATTTCTTGCTAAAGATGAGCATGGCTTTTTAAAACTCGTATCTTTAGCAAAAATTAGTTCATGAAATTTTCTTTGCTCATTGGGTTTGTGTTCAGCGCCCTATATTTTTCTGCTCAAGTAATTGAAAAACCAACCGAAGTTCCTCAACAAGAGGTGCTTGAGCAAGTAGAGCCACCAATGGAAGTTCAGGTAAATAACGTGGCTATGGAAGCGGCAGGCCCAAGACCCGCAAGTTTTCCTGGCGGTACTGATTCGCTACAAGCTTACCTCACAACTGAAATCGAGGCATTTATATTCAGAGACACCAATGAGGTGTTTCCTTTTGGAGAGCAAGTTTTTGTGGTATTTGAAGTGGGCGTACAAGGCGAAATCATCAATCCAATGATTGAAATGGGTTATAATGCACTGCTTGATTCGGCGGCTCTTGATATTGTCAGAAATATGCCCAAGTGGATACCTGCTACCAATGAAGTTGATGAGCCTGTGGTATCTACCAATCGCCTGACCCTGGTTTTTGATCTCTTTTTAGATGAGGAGGGTTTTGAAGATGGAGCAGAATTTGAAGATTCAAAAAATTCGGCCCACTGGGCAGGTTTTGAATTTGGTATGCAGCTCAACACCAACGCATTTTTGAGTTTTGACCCGAATTTTGCCAGCAACCCTGAATGGCAAAATGTCCCACTGAAAAGTTCCGTATTCAACTTGAACTTATTTGCGCACAAATTCAGACTTTTCTCGGATCATTTTGGACTGCTTACGGGTTACGGTTTTAGCTTCATCAACACAGATTACAAAGCTCAGTACGCGCTACAACACGATTCTACGAGTGTTTCGGCAGTTTTAGATAACAGTCAAAATTTCAAACGCAGTTCATTATATGGGGCCTATATTACGATGCCACTTATGTTAGAATTTTCAACCGGTAGCAGTTTCAAGAAAGCATTTTATGTGAATGCAGGTGTTTTAGGTGGTGTAAGAATTTATAGCCATCATCGCCAAACGGGCACTTATGAAAATGGAGATAAGTTTGAATGGATTACACGCTCTAAGTTCAACTTAAACCCTTTCATGCTCGATGCTTGTGTTCGGGTCGGTTATGGCCCTGTTGGTGCTTTTGTCAATTATGCCATGTTGAGCACCTTTAAAACAGGTACAACAGTCGGGCAATTTCCTTTGCGATTTGGTATTTCTCTAAATATACCTCAATAAAACATGAATCTTCTTATTCTTGGAAGTAAGCAAACTGTGAAAGGTCGTTTCCTGCCATGAATGCTTTGGCATCCATTCGCTTTTTACCTTCCATTTGTAAGGAATGTATCAATAAGTTGCCGTCTGCGCATGGGAATAAAATACCCTCTTTACGCGCTTCTGGGCCATTAGTCCGCTGACACGTATGTGCACTTAGCGCAGACTCAAAAATTTTGAATTGCACCCAATCGTTTTTGGTCTTAGACCACAATTTGCACCAGGCTCCTGGATAAGGATTCAAGCCTCTGATGAGGTTATGAATGTCAAATGGTGCCTGTTGCCAATCAATCCTTGTATTTTCCTTAAATAATTTTGGAGCCAAAGCACTTTTACCCTCAAAAGCCTTTTGTAACATTGGTTTAATGGCACCAATAGCAAGTTCATTACAAGTTGCCAAGGTGAGTGCTGCACCTAATTCTTGGAGTTGGTCGTGCAATTCACCAACATTCATATTGGGGCTAATTTGCACCTCAGCTTGTTTAAGAATAGCACCGGCATCGATTTGCTCATTGATCAAGAAAGTCGTGACGCCTGTTTTAGTTTCACCATTAATAAGTGCCCAATTGATCGGAGCCGCCCCTCTGTAGGCAGGGAGTAAACTGGCGTGTAAATTAAAGGTGCCTAGCGGGGGTAACTTCCAAACAAGATCAGGGAGCATTCGAAAAGCAACGACCACAAAAACGTCGGCATTCCACTCTTTCAGTTGCTCAATAAATGTTTGGTCTCTTAATTTTTCTGGTTGCGCCAATGGCAAATGTTGCTCAAGTGCAAACTGCTTAACAGCACTCTGATGCATGAGTTGACCGCGGCCTGCAGGTTTATCGGCTACAGTCACAACACCGACCACTTCGTGATGGCTTTGGTGCAATTCATCTAGGATCCGAACAGCAAATGCGGGTGTCCCCATGAAAACAATGCGCAGTGATTTTTTCATACCTTTTTATTTTGCCAAGCGACGTTTTTTAAATACAATATGGAGATAACACCGAGCAGGCCAAAATAGATGTACTCAACGGTCCAAATCCAAAAAATATCGAGGTTCCAAACCTTGATGAACAAATAACAAAAAATGGCATATACACCAACGGTAAAAAATTCTATGAGCATGGAGTGTAGGGTGTTGCCACTGCCGTGTATGGTCTGAAAATAAACAGAAATAAAGCCAAATACTAAAATTGAAACAGCAATGAGGCGCAAGATATCAGCACTTTTCGCAACATAGGCTTCGGCCGGATTCACCATTCGGATCATCGCTTCTGGATAAAGTACGGCGCCATGAAAGGTAAGTAGCATAAAGCTCAATGTGAGCAGTTGGATGCGTCTTTGAATAAGCGGAATTTGTTCAAACTTTTTGGCACCTAAATATTGGGAGATATAAGTTTTGGTCGTACCGGCAAAGCCCCAAATAGGGACAAATGCCAAGAAATAAATGGAGCGAATGTTTTGTGATACCGTTAAATCAAAGGTTCCTTTTTGCTCGAGCCACGTAAAAAAAAGGGTCCAGGTGGCAAGTGCCGAAAATCCTTGTAGCAACAAAGGGCTACCCACTCTAAGTAATTCCTTGAGTGAACCAAGGTGTAATTTGAAATAAGACAGAAGTTTGTATTTTCTTCTTTCATCTGAGAACCAAAGAAAACCAAGCATACTGAGCATGCCAATGGCGTCAGCCATGGTAGAGGCCAAGGCAGCACCTCTGATTCCAAGTTCGGGCAAGCCCCATTCTCCAAAGATCAACAAATAGGCTAAAAGCGCATTAGAACTAGCCGTGAGCAAAGAGGTAACCAATACCACCCAAGATTTTCCTTCGGCTAAAAAGAACGATTGAATGGCCAGTGTAATCATGGCAAAGAACAAGGAAAAGCTGCGTTGTTCGATATAAATACCTTGTAAATGAGCAATTTCTTTTTGTGCGGAGTAGGTGTACACTAAATCTGGCATGATGAAATATAAGACCAAAAAAAGCATGATGGCTAAAGCCATCAGTACCCAAACGGTTGTGCCAAAAACTTGCCCGATGAGGTCGGGCCGTTGTTGCCCAATTCGGCGTGCGATAATGATTTGTGCGCCATCTGCCATTCCTGCCAAACACATGTAAAGTGTCACATATAATAAACCCGCATTGCCTACTGCGTCAAAAGCAGCAGTTGAGTGACGCGCAATCAATGATGCATCTGTCAGCAGTACTATTGACTGGATGAAACCGGTTACCATCATTGGTAACGCCACTCCTAAAATTGTGCGGTAGTTGAGTGGAAGCATTAATCAATTTGAATTACTAAACCTTTTAAATAGGCGCCTTCAGGATGAAAAGCTTGAATGGGGTGGTCTGCAGGTTGGTGCAATTGTTCGAGAATTCTGCAAGACCTCCCGGCTTCAATTGCTGCGGCAATGACCGTATTGGTAAATAATTGCGTATCAACAACCTGAGAGCAAGAAAATGTAAAAATAAAACCACCTGGTTTGATTTGACGGATGGCATGTGCATTGAGTCTTTTGTATCCTTGAATGGCCTGATGCCGTTTGTCTCGGTGTTTTGCAAAGGCTGGCGGATCTAGTACAATGATGTCGTAGTCTTCGGGTAGATCTTTCATGTAATCCATGGCATCATCCACAATTGATGCATGATTGTCCTGAAAACCGTTCAAAGCCACGTTGTCATCGGTGAGCCCAATAGCTTTTTTAGAGCTGTCCAAGGAATGTACTAAACTTGCTTTGTGGTGTAATGCTTGAAGACTAAAACCACCTGAATAACAAAATGTATTGAGTACTTTTTTACCATGAGCATATTTACCGAGCAAAGCGCGGTTCTCGCGTTGGTCTATGAAGAAGCCGGTTTTTTGTCCGTTGATCCAGTCGATGTGGTATTTCACGCCGTTTTCTAAGGCCAAATGCGGCACAGACGCCTCTCCATGTAAATAAGCGTCTTGAACTTCTTGGCGTTTAGGGAGCGTATCTGAAGACTTTGAATAAACCGCTTTTAAATCTTTACCCATAACCTGAACCAATGCCGCTGCAATTGTTTCGACTTGCTTGAACATGCCGATAGAATGGCATTGTATGACCGCCACACCGGCATAATAATCGATGATCAGGCCAGGGAGTTGATCTCCTTCGCCATGACACAACCTGAAGATATTGTTGTCTTTGCGCAACAGACCTATTTTTTTACGCAATTCAAAAGCGTTACTGAGGCGACGCTCGTAAAATGCTTGGTCAATGACTTCGTAATCAAAACTGAGCATTCTAACAGCGATAGTGGCATGTTGATAATGCCCCACCCCTAATACTTGCTGTTTTTTTGTGGTCAAACAAACGATGTCGCCGTCTTGTAATTCATCAGTTTGATCGGCAATGGCCCCAGAAAATACCCAAGGATGTTTCCGGTATATGGACTGTTCTTTGCCTTTAGTAATGGTCAGAAGGGGATATAACATGTGCAAAAATAGCTTGAAAAAGCGTACATTTACCAAAAATCAAGTTATGGCCAACAAACGCATACTCAAGAGAAATATCAATGAAATGGTATTTGACGTCGTAGAAGAATGTTTCTTTTTCGAAATGACTGCCCCTACAAAATCTAAAAATTCTGCAAAACTCATCGATGAGGCAGCTGATTTTCAAGATGCCATGCTTTCAAAAATCAACAAAGCAAAAGGAAAAGCTGAATTCAGAGCTATTGCCACTGAAGTAGAAGCCAAAGCCGTTTATTTTGTGGATGCGCTCAACGGCCTCAACAAATAAACTCCATCTATGCTTGGCATAGATTCCTTTACATTAGCGCTTAGTTTAGCAGGCCTCATGGTCCTCCTTTGGGTCACTGAGTGGATCCCTATTTACCTGACCGCCTTACTCCCAATACTGTTAGGTGCACCACTAGGTCTGCTCACTCCTAAAGATCTAGCAACCTGTTATGGTGATGCAAACATATTTTTATTTTTTGGTGGATTCGTTCTGGCCTTAGGGCTCGAAAAGTGGGGTGTACACGAACAAATTGCTCGCAGAATCATTGCCGTTGTTGGCGATCAAAAGTCCAAAATACTCCTTGGCTTCATATTGAGCACTGGCCTTATTTCCATGTGGATATCAAATACGGCCACGGCCCTCATGATGCTTCCCATGGCGGTTGCGGTCATTGAAGCGATGCCTATCCCACACCGAGAATCAAGGTTTAGCGCACTTTTAATGCTATCGGTCGCCTATGCGGCCAACATCGGTGGTATTGGCACTTTAATAGGCTCTCCGCCCAATACCCAAATGGCTTCTATTCTTGCCGAGAACTTCCAAATTCAAGTGAGTTTTCTGGATTGGATGAAGATTGGACTTCCGTTGGCGATTTTACTATTATTGCTCATGTACCTCTATTTCCATTATTTGCTCGGTGCAGAGCGCAAAGATGTTCACGACCTGCACTTTCATACTTTACCGTGGTCAAAACCCCAAAAACGCGTACTGGGTATCTTTTGTGTCGTAGCTGCACTCTGGATTTTTAGAGAACCTCTAGCCAATTGGACAGGCATTCCTTACCGAGACGAAAACGCTGCTATATTGGGCGCGCTTGCTCTGTTTCTAATGCCAAGTGGTGAAGGCAAACAAACCTTGCTCAAATGGTCCGATACAGAGAAATTACCTTGGGGCATTCTCTTGTTGTTTGGCGGGGGCTTGGCCTTAGCAGCGATGCTCGAAAAAAATGGAATCCTGAAAAGTTTATCAACGCACTTTAGTTTTGCTGATGGCATCAATCCGATTCTTTTAATAGTATTATTGACCACCTTGGCCATCTTTATTTCGGAAGTACTTTCTAATTTGGCGATGGTGACTGTTTTTATCCCAATTGTCGGTGTCTTTGCTCAACAAACGCATACGCCGCTTTTCCCATTAGCAATGGCACTTACATTAGGAGCTAGCCTGGCTTTTATGATGCCTGTTGGCACACCTCCCAATGCCATAGTATTTGGATCGGGTTATTTGAAGATCAAACAAATGGTCCGAATAGGGTTCGTATTGAATCTAATTAGTCTCATACTCATCAGCCTTTTTATTGTTTTATTACATTAATTGAAACAATATTATTATTTTTCACGGCTAAACCAAATATATGCTTACTATAGAACGCTTGTTTGATGTCCCTAGACATCAGCTTAAAAATTATCCAAACGCCAATATGTTTGTGACAAAAACAGCTGGTATTTGGGTTCCGATGTCCACAGCAGCTTTTCTTGATGCTGCCATGCAAGTTTCAAGAGGTCTTATAGCGCTTGGTATCCAAGCCGGAGATCGCGTGGCTGTGGCCAGTGCCAACCGCGTAGAATGGAATATCTTGGATATTGCAGTACAACAAGTCGGTGCCATCTTGGTACCTCTTTATCCTAATATTTCTGAATCTGATTATCGCTTTATCCTTAATGATGCTGGTGTTGAATTGTGCGTTGTTTCCAATCAAGAATTGGTGGATAAAATTACTTCCATCAGATCAGAAGTACCTTCTTTGAAACACCTGATGTCTTTTGATCAAGTGCCAAATTGCACGCATTGGTCTGAGATTGAAGCTAACAAAGCAAGTATTGAACCGCTTGCCGTTGAAGAACGCATGAAGGAAGTCAAGAATGCTGACTTAGCCACGATCATTTATACTTCTGGAACAACCGGAAACCCAAAAGGTGTGATGCTCTCTCATGCCAATATTTTGTCAACTGTTGCTGCATGTATTGACCCGATTCCGGCCGATAAAAATTCAAAAGTATTGAGTTTCTTGCCGGTTTGCCACATCTATGAGCGCATGCTGCACTATTTGTATATGTACATTGGCTGTTCGATACATTTCGCTGAATCGATGGATACGATCGGAGATAACATTCGGGAAGTCAAACCAGATGTGTTTTCGGCTGTGCCAAGATTGATTGAAAAAGTATTTGATAAAATTATGGCCAAAGGCGAAGAGCTGTCAGGTATTAAAAAGACACTCTTTTATTGGGCGGTAGCTATTGCCGAAGACTATGATGTCGTTGGGAAGTCTGCTTTTTACAAAGTGAAATTAGGTATTGCACGCAAACTTATTTTCTCGAAATGGCAAGAAGCCCTAGGTGGTAATGTCAAGGCAATTGCTTCAGGTTCAGCAGCGCTGCAACCGCGTTTAGCGCGTATTTTCCTGGCCGCAGATATTCCAATTCTAGAGGGTTACGGACTCACAGAAACATCACCTGTTGTTTCGGTAAACAATTTTAACACGGGAATCAGGATAGGTTCGGTTGGGCCGCTTGTGGAGAAAGTACAAGTTAAAATTGCTGCAGATGGTGAAATTTTAGTGAAGGGCCCTAATGTCATGATGGGTTACTACAAAAATGAAGAAGCGACCAAAGAAGTTTTTGATGCAGATGGCTGGTTTTGCACTGGAGACATCGGAGAATTCCAAGAAGGTAAGTTCTTGCGAATTACTGATCGCAAAAAAGAAATCTTTAAAACTTCGGGAGGAAAATATATCGTTCCGCAAGCTATGGAAAATCGACTCAAACAATCGCGTTTCATTGAGCAAGCTATGGTGATTGGAGAAGGTGAAAAATTCCCTGCTGTTTTTATTGTGCCTAATTATGCCTTTGTCAAGGAATGGGCCAAAAGACATGACGCCAATTATGATTCCCTTTCAAATGCTGAAATCATGTCTCAGGATTTAGTTTCAAAGAGAATTGAAAGAGAAATATCAGAAATCAATAAGGAATATGGTTCTTGGGAGCAACTTAAGCAACTCAAACTCTTGCCAAATGAGTTTACCGTAGAAGGTGGTGAACTTACGCCTACGCTTAAATTCAAGCGCAAGAAAATCCTTGAAAAATACCAAGAAGAATACAAGCAGATTTATTCAGCTTAAAGCATAAAAAAAGCCGGCGTCAGCCGGCTTTTTTTATGCTTTAGTTTTAATGCTTATTGCTTACCTGAAGAGCAGCAAGATTTCTGTGATGTTCCTGTAGAAGAACAACCTTGTTTTGGAGTTGCGCTAGATGAGCAGCTTCCACTTTTTTTCTTTTTCTTGCGCTTGTCGTCGTCTTTCTTAACGATTTCCAAACCGTTTACAGCTGCATAAGCTGTAGTTGCCATAGAACCTACAAACGTAGTTAGGGCAATTGCTACAAATACTTTTTTCATGGTGTTTTTTTTATAAAATTACAAATTAATTCAAACTTCCAAGCTTAGTAAGTTTGGCTTTTACTTTCTGATTGAGTACGACATCAATTTTCGTGCCCAAAGGCAAGAATAAATCAACTCTTGAACCAAATTTGATGAATCCAAATTCGGCACCTTGCTGAGCGGCATCTCCTTTTTGAGCATAGTAACAAATTCTTCTGGCCATAGCCCCGGCAATTTGTCTGAACAAGATTTCTTGTCCGTTTTGATGTTTGACCACACATGTACTGCGTTCGTTGTCGGTGCTGCTTTTTGGGTGCCAAGCAACTAAGAATAATCCTGGGTGATATTTTGTATAGGTAACTTCTCCGCCAATTGGGTAATAGTTGGCATGCACATTAAGGGGCGACATAAAAATAGATACTTGTATGCGTTTGTCTTTGAAATACTCGGTTTCCTCTACTTCTTCAATCACAACAACTTTGCCGTCGGCCGGACACATGATGTCGAGCTGAGCTCCGGTACAGGTTCTTGAGGGAATGCGAAAAAATTGAATAACTAAATATAAAAGTACAGTAAAGCCTAGTTCTAGAAATACAAAGAGACCGAAAATGGATTCTTTGATAAAGTAAAAATTAGCGGTGCTCAGTAAAGCAAAAAGCACCAAGGTGCCTAACATAATGGAGCGTCCTTCTCTGTGAAATGTCATCATCGCCAATAAAGATAAATAATGGACCAACAATAAAAAAATGGAATTGCAAACAAAGCTGCGTCAAAACGATCGAGCACGCCGCCATGACCTGGTAAGATGGTGCCGCTGTCTTTGATGTTTAAACTGCGTTTAAATAAAGATTCAAGTAGGTCGCCAAAGATGGCGCAAGGGGCGATGATAAGCGCTGAAACAGTCCAAAATAAAATTTCACCGTGGTTGATGTATGTCCCAATAATGACACCTAGAATAACGGTAAAAAGTAAACCCCCAAATGTTCCTTCCCAAGTTTTTTTGGGAGAGATGCGTTCAAAAAGTTTGTGTTTTCCAAATTTGCGTCCTGTGAAGTAAGCAAAGGAATCGTTAGTCCAGATCAAAAGAAACATCCCGAGTACTTTAGGAAGAGGCGAGGTGTCTCTGACGTGAAGGTCTATACTGAGATAAAACGGTACTACGACGTAAATAATGCCAAAAACCAGTACTGAAATATTGAGTAGCGGATGTTGGTGTTTGGCCCACAGTTCGTTGAGAATGAGCGTAAAAAACAGCGGAAATATCAGTGTGAGAGAAATGACTGAATACCATTCGAAACTGATTCCGACTAGAAGAACATAAATAAAAATACCTATAAAAAGCCCAATTTCTTTGGGGACTTCAACGATTTCATGGTTCTTAAAGAAACGGTAAAATTCCCAGAGACCGACTACCATAAAGAAGGAAAAAACAAGGGCAAAAACATAAGGATTCCAGAGCATAGAGCCAATGACAACAACACCGAAGATGCTGCCAGTTATGATTCTTTGCCCCAGGTTTCCTAGCATATTTACGATGCGTTTTCTTCAGGATTTGTTTCAGCGGGAGGCGTAGCTTCGTCACTAGGAGCTTCAGAGCTAGCATCTTCAGTAGCAACTTGTTCAACTTCAGCTTCAACTGACTCTTCTTTCACTTCTTCAACTGCCTCTTCGATGATTGGGTCCCATTGGCGCTTCCCAAAGATTGCTTCTAAATCTTCTTTGAAAATTACTTCAGAGCTCAAGAGACGCGCTGCCAGTTGTTCAAGCTGAGCTTTGTTTTCGTTGAGTAATTGAAGTGCACGTTGGTATTGGCTCTCGATGAGTTTGCTCACTTCTTCGTCGATGACTTTTGCTCGGTCCTCTGAATAAGGCTTCGTAAAGGCATCGCGGCCCTGAGAATCATAATAAGAGATGTTCCCAACGCGGTCATTGAGTCCGTAAATCGAAATCATGGCATAGGCCTGCTTGGTAACGCGTTCGAGGTCACTAAGGGCACCAGTAGAAATTTTATTAAAGATGAGTTGCTCTGCAGCGCGTCCGCCGAGTGTAGCACACATGTCGTCTAAGAGTTGCTCTGTTGTGGTGATGCTGCGCTCTTCTGGTAGGTACCAAGCCGCTCCTAAAGACTGCCCTCTTGGTACAATTGTTACTTTAACCAAAGGATTGGCATATTGCAACAACCAAGAAACAGATGCGTGGCCTGCTTCGTGGAAAGCAATGGTTTTCTTCTCTTCTGGTGTAATGATTTTATTTTTCTTTTCAAGCCCACCAATGATGCGATCTACCGCATCGAGGAAATCTTGTTTCTCAACGTGTTTTTTGTTGTGGCGAGCTGCAATAAGTGCAGCCTCGTTGCACAAGTTGGCGATATCGGCCCCAGAGAAACCAGGTGTTTGCTTGGCCAGAAAATCTACGTCAATTTCGGTGGAGAGCTTGATTGGTTTGAGGTGTACCCCGAAAATCTCTTTGCGCTCATTGAGGTCTGGCATATCCACATAGATTTGACGGTCAAAACGACCCGCACGCATCAGGGCGCTGTCCAATACATCAGCGCGGTTGGTCGCTGCTAAGATAATGACACCTGAGTTGGTGCCAAAACCATCCATTTCGGTAAGTAACTGATTGAGCGTGTTTTCGCGTTCATCGTTGGTATTGAAACCATTGTTTTTTCCGCGTGCTCTACCTATGGCATCAATTTCATCGATAAAAATTATGGAAGGCGCTTTTTCTTTGGCCTGACGGAATAAGTCTCGAACTCGTGAGGCACCTACACCCACAAACATTTCGACGAAGTCAGAACCAGATAAGGAAAAGAATGGCACCTTGGCTTCTCCAGCCACAGCTTTAGCTAAAAGGGTTTTACCTGTTCCTGGAGGGCCAACAAGGAGGGCTCCTTTCGGAATTTTGGCACCGAGTTCAGTGTATTTTTTAGGATTTTTTAGGAATTCAACGATTTCGACAATTTCTTCTTTGGCACCTTCAAGGCCTGCTACATCTTTAAAAGTAACGTTGGTACTTTTCCCTTTTTCATAGACTTGTGCCCTTGATTTGCCAATGTTGAAGATTTGACCTCCGCCACCGCCGCCTCCGCCACCGCCAGACATTCTGCGCATGACAAACATCCAAATCAGGACAATGATACCAAACGGCAAAAGGTAGCCTAAGATTTGAGCAATCCAGTTGGTTTCGATGATGTTTTCGTAGTCGCTGTATTTGCGGTCATCGAGTGCTTTTTCAAAATTGGCGTGGTTGCCAATGTTTTCGAGTTCAAAAACCAAGCGATTGACCTCAACTTTTTTGCCGTTGATGACTTTGCGCATGTTTGGGAAATCGAGCTTCTTGTGCGTGTTGATATAGTTAATGCCTTCCTTGCGCAGCTGAAACCTCGCTGAACTTTGGTTGACAATTTTGACATTTTTGACGCCTTTTGCTTCTACGAGTTCAAGTAAAGTTTCTTTGTACTTGATCGTTGTACTGGTTTCACTATTGACATAAAGGTGTGTGCTCACGAGCAAAATGACGAAAGCAACGTAAATCCAATAGACCGATAGCGGGTTTTTTCTTTTTTCTTCTGACATAAGGAGAGGTCTTATAATAAGTTAGGAACATCTGTTCTTTTGGCATCGGCCCATAGGTCTTCGATGTCATAGAACGAGCGTGCGTCTTTGTAAAAAATATGACAAACAACGTCAATGTAATCGAGCAAAATCCATTCTGAATTGGATTTTCCTTCTTGACGCCATGGTTTTTCTTTCAATTCTTTTCGGGTATGACGCTGAACCGCATTGGAAATACCGTCTACTTGCGTACTTGACTCACCGCTACACAACACAAAGAAATCGCAAACTGCGCTGTCTAAGTCTCTGAGGTCTAGGATGGTAATATCTTGTGCTTTGTTATTTTGCATTCCCTCAACAATTGCATCCAATAGGAGTTCTGAAGGGCTTGATTTTTTCTTTTTTGCCATGTAAGTATTTCTAGTACAAAACTAACTGATAAATTTGAACCGACAGACTTCAAGCATGACCAAATTAGGATCGGAAATATATCATTTATCGGTAGTGGACTCTACGAACAATTATGCTGCCAAACTCATTTCTGAAGGAAAGATACAAAATGGGTCGGTAATTATGGCAGACTTTCAGACCAATGGCCGTGGTCAGCGTGGCAATACATGGCAGTCTGTCAGTTCGGAAAACTTAATGTTTTCATTGGTTTTTCAACCAATAGGGATCACCCCAGACCAGCAAATTAGGCTCAGTTGGTATACTGCCGTCATCTGGATCAAATGTCTCCATCGCTTTTCTATCGCGGCGCAAATCAAATGGCCCAACGACATTTTTGTAGGGGAAAATAAGCTTGGCGGCATCTTGATTGAGCAACAAATTCTTGGAAATACGATCGCATGGTCAATAGTAGGTTGTGGAATGAATGTGAATGCTCACCCTGAACTGAAAAACACGAGCTCTATTTTTGAGCAAACGCAAGTACATTTTAAGCCTAGCACTGTGCTCAAAGAATTTTTAGAGCTTTACAATGGTCATTTAGATTTGCTTTATAGCAACCACGACAAATTAAAAGCTGATTTTGAAGCAGAATTATGGGGCAAGTATACCATTCAACAGTTTGAAGATGTAAAAGGACAGCTTTGGAAGGCTAAAATCATGGGTGTAGATGCCCTCGGCAGATTAGTGCTAGAACAAAACGACGAGCTTTTACATTTTGATTTGCAAGAAATCAAGTTGAAATTGCCTTAAAAAACCTAAACTATCAAGAAAGTAGTGCCTGCTCTAAATTATTGGCCATGTCTTGCAATAATTTTTGCAGGGGTTTCTCGAGCAACATACGCAGCATCATATTGATGTCTGCATTGATTTCGATAAAACCTGAAGTTTGCGCATCGAGTTCTTTTAAGTGAATTTGCAGGTCAAATGGAAATGGGTTATTCTGAACACCAATAAATTTGATGCCCTGCTCATTTGCTTCTTGTTTTTCAAGGCCAAGTAAGAAATTCCCTGTTGCCTTGAAGCTAAATCCTTGTTCGGTAGCAATAAAGTTAGAAGCCTGATCTTTGGGCAACAGATATTCGTAGTTGGAACAATTGTTCAGGTAGCGCGTCACTGTTTCGAGCGGTGTAGCAAAAGAAAATACTTGGCTTTTGATTTGAACCATTGCTTAGCCTTGCATCCAGGTGCTTGGGTTGTTGCGCCAAGCTTGTAGTGTAGCGTTGTCAGCCTCATTTACGTAAGACGTTTTGGTAGCTACTTCAATGAGTGTTCCGTAATCTGTAAGTGTAGTGAAGGGGCATTTGGCGGCTTCAAATTGTTGATCAGCTAATGCAAAACCATAAGAGAATATTGCGACCAAACCTTTGACATCAAGCCCGCCCTGACGCAAAGCATCAACAGCTTTTAGGCTACTACCGCCAGTAGAAATGAGGTCTTCGATCACAACAACACGCTGGCCTGACTCATAAGCGCCCTCGATGAGGTTTTCCATGCCGTGTCCTTTTGCACTGCTGCGTACATAGATGAAGGGCAAACCTAATTCTTGTGCAATAAGCGCTCCTTGTGCAATGCCACCCGTGGCAACGCCAGCAATGACGTCTGGTTTTCCGAATTGCTCAAGGATGGTTTGGGCATAGCCCTGACGTATGAAAGTACGCACTTCTGGAAAGCTTAAGGTGATTCGGTTGTCGCAATAAATAGGCGATTTCCAACCAGATGCCCACGTGAATGGATTTTCGGGTTGCAAGCGCACAGCTTTTGTTTTTAAGAGCAATTCAGCTACCTTTAGGCTCAGATCTTTATTCACTTTCATGCCGCAAAAATACAAAGTTTTCCTCGATAATAATTGGGTGCTCTTCTCAAATATTCCGAATTCTATCACCGCATCTGAACAAAAATCTATGAATAACAATAAGCTTCAGATTGCTTCATTTCAAGAGCTTCAATATGAATTGAGTAAGTCAGGCAGCATACATATTCAATCTTCGGACCCTTATCTAGCGATGAAAGAATTTTTTAAATCTTTTAAGTTTGTCAGAACCGCAGGGGCTTTGGTTCAAAATAATGCTACTGATCAATACTTGTGGATGCAGCGCTTTGAACACCTCGATTTACCCAAAGGAAAGATCGAAAAAGGCGAAACCGAGTTGGAAGCGGCAATCAGGGAAGTACAAGAAGAAACTGGACTTTCTGGTCAATTGACTAGCGAAGGTTTACTTGGGTTGTCCTATCATGTGTACGAAATGAAAGGCAAATCTTATCTGAAAGAAAATCATTGGTTTAAGTTTGCTTATCAAGGTCAAGATGCGTTAATTCCACAAAAAGAAGAAGGCATTGAGGCCGTGTTTTGGCTTTCGGAAAAAGAATGGAAAGGACGCCTAGAGGAATGTTACTTGGGGTTGAAAGAGCTCTTAGAAAGGACTTGCTAAAAATGTGTTAATTTTAGCTCCTGACTTCAGGTATTGTTTATCATTGTAGTCAGCATATTATATTTTTTTGATTCAAAAACTAAAAGACCATGAAATACCTAAATCTCTCTTTCTTCCTTGTTTTGAGCACAGCATTATTTGCTCAGGCACAACCCAAAGCAAAAAAAGAAGCACAGCCACCGCTTAAATTTACTGTCTTAGAAATTGAAAGACAGAACATTCCATACGGTTCTGAAGACCTCTTTGTTTTTGAATTTAAAAACACTTCTAAAAAAGCTGCGGTCATTACCAACGTCCAGACTAGTTGTGGTTGTACAGCCGCAGAGCGCCCAGAAACTCCAATTAGAAAAGGAAAAAAAGGACTCATTAAAGTTCATTACGATACCAAAAGAGTGGGTGGGTTTACCAAAACAATTACTGTATTCTCTAATGTCGGTGACCCAATTGTGCTAACAATTAAAGGCACAGTGCTTTCCCCTTCAGACTCACCTGTAATCAACTAAAACTGCTTGCGCTAGCGCCTAGATATTTGCTATCTTTGCACTTTTACAAGCAGAGTCATGGAGATTGCAAAAAACTACGAGCCGCAACTAGCGCAAGAAAAATGGTATCAACACTGGATTGAAAAGGGTTATTTTCATTCGACCCCAGATCACCGCGAACCATACACCGTAGTCATTCCTCCACCCAATGTAACCGGCGTGTTACATATGGGGCACATGCTCAATAACACCATTCAAGATGTCTTGGTGCGTAGAGCTCGTATGCTCGGAAAAAACGCCTGTTGGGTGCCTGGCACAGACCACGCTTCTATTGCAACCGAGGCAAAAGTGGTTCAGAAATTAAAAGCTGAAGGCATCTCCAAATCAGACCTTACCCGCGATGAATTTTTAGCCCATGCGTTTGAATGGAAAGAAAAACACGGCGGCATCATCCTTGAGCAACTCAAAAGATTAGGAGCATCTTGTGATTGGGAACGCACGCATTTCACCATGGATCCAGAATATTCACAATCGGTTATTCAGGTATTCATTGATCTTTATCAAAAAGGTAAAATATATCGCGGCATCCGTATGGTTAACTGGGATCCAGAAGCCCTTACCGCGCTCTCTGATGAAGAGGTGAACTACAAAGAAGTCAACTCAAAACTATTCTATGTTCGTTACAAAATTGTAGGCGAACAAGATCAGTTTTTAACGATTGCCACCACCAGACCAGAAACCATACTCGGCGACACCGCCATCTGTGTGCATCCAGAAGACGAACGCTATCAGAAACTCATTGGCAAGACAGTTCTCGTGCCGATCATCAATCGAGAAATACCTGTCATCGCCGATGCATACGTCGACAAAGAGTTCGGGACGGGTTGCCTTAAAGTAACCCCTGCACACGACACCAACGACTACGAATTAGGTCAAAAACACAATTTACCGAGCATTGATTTATTCAATGACAACGGTACGCTTAATGATAACGGCGCCCACTATGCGGGCAAGGATCGTTTTGAAGTGCGCCGTGAAATCGAAAAAGAACTCCACGACAAAGGCTATTTAGTCAAAACAGAAGACATCATCAACAAAGTTGGTTTTTCTGAGCGCACAAATGCAGTCATTGAGCCAAAATTGTCTTTGCAGTGGTTTGTTTCCATGAAAGAATTGGCTCAGCCAGCCCTTGACAACGTCATGAACGGCAATATTCAATTCCACCCAGAAAAGTTCAAGAACACTTATCGCCACTGGATGGAAAATGTCAAAGATTGGTGTATCTCAAGACAACTTTGGTGGGGTCATCGCATCCCGGCATGGTACTACAGCAATTTACCCGCAGATTTCGTAGTTGCCCAAACGCAAGAAGAAGCCTTGAAATTAGCTTCAGAAAAAGCGGGTCGGCCTATCTCAGCTGCAGAATTACGACAAGATGAAGACGTCCTAGACACTTGGTTTTCAAGTTGGTTGTGGCCAATTTCTGTCTTCAATGGCCTTACGCAGCCCAAAAACCCTGAGATCTCTTACTATTATCCAACCAATGACCTCGTCACTGCACCAGAAATTATGTTTTTCTGGGTGGCGCGCATGATCATTGCTGGATATGAATATCTCGGAGACCTCCCCTTTAAAAATGTATATTACACCGGTATTGTTCGCGATAAACTGGGTCGTAAAATGTCAAAATCATTAGGTAATTCCCCCGATCCAATCGAACTCATTGAAAAATATGGTGCCGATGGCGTTCGTGTCGGAATTCTGATTTCGTCACCAGCCGGAAATGACCTCCCTTTTGATAGCTCACAATGTGAACAAGGACGCAACTTTACCAATAAAATCTGGAACGCATACCGTCTGGTTTCTTCTTGGGAGGTGCGCGACATCGAGCAACCGAGCTCGAGTAAAATTGCCATCGAATGGTTTGAAAACCGCTTCAATCAGGTCTTGGCTGAAATCAACGACCAATTTGATAAATTCCGCATTTCAGAAGCCCTCATGGCAACCTACAAATTAGTTTGGGACGACTTCTGTTCTTGGTATCTTGAAATGATCAAGCCTGGTTACGAACAGCCCATCGACCAGCAAACTTTAAATCAAACGCTCGGTTTCTTTGAACAGTTGCTTAAAATTCTGCATCCTTTTACACCTTTTGTTGCCGAAGAACTTTATCACGCCTTGAAACCACGCGAAGCGCATGACGACATCGTAATCGCAGCATGGCCTGCGGTTCAGCAGGTAAATGAAGCTCCATTAAAGCGTTTTGCTTACAATGAAAAAGTGATTGCCAATATCCGCAATATCCGCAAGCAAAATAACATTGCCAATAAAGTAAAACTAGAACTCTATATCAAAACGGAGGCAACACATGCCACTGAATCCGATAGCGTCATTGTCAAGATGGGTAACCTATCCGTGCTTTCCTATGTGCAAGAAAAAGTAGCGCAAGCCAATAGCTTTATTGTGGATGGTATCGAATTTTTTGTTCCTTTCGGTGAAGCCATTGATCTAGATGCAGAAAAGCAAAAAATCCAAGAAGAACTCAACTACACGAAAGGTTTCTTGAAAAGTGTACAAGCGAAGCTGACTAACGAAAAGTTTATGGCCGGAGCACCAGAGCAGGTTGTTACCAACGAACGCAACAAAGAAGCCGATGCTTTGCACAAAATTGCTTTGCTAGAGGCTAAGCTTGCAGAACTTTAATTAGATAAATCTAAAGTCAACGCGTCTATTTTTTTGTTTGCCGCTTTCATTGCTATTGTCTTCAATGGGCTCTGATTCTCCTTTGAATTCTATCACAACCCGATCCTTGGGCAGTCCATTTTGTTCAAAAAATGCAAGTAGGGCCTTTGCTCTGCGTGCCGATAAATCCAGGTTATAAGCTGTGCTTCCGTCGGCATCAGTGTGCCCGGTAATCTGAATTCTGAGGTCGGAATGACTTTTTACCATCCGGATGAGTTCTTTCAAATAGGGCTCGTATTCTTTTTTGATGATCGCTTTGTCGTAATCAAAATAAATCGGTTGGAATTTAAATTGAAGCAATTCAAGTTTGCGAATATTGGGTGCAGAGATGCCGTCTTTTAATTCCTGCTCAAAACGTTGAAGCCATTCTTTTGGCAAGTAAGGTGTTTTGTTTTTCTCGATTTCGCCTTTACTTTGAAACAAAATGAGGCGATAATTATCTTTATCACTGGGGCCTTCTAAATAACCCG
Source organism: Bacteroidota bacterium (assembly GCA_041176605.1). Taxonomy (GTDB): domain Bacteria; phylum Bacteroidota; class Bacteroidia; order Flavobacteriales_D; family Crocinitomicaceae; genus UBA952. The sequence continues at coordinate 35,486 of JBEDCS010000009.1, read as the reverse complement.
TTTGGGGGTTGTAGCGCAATTGATAATTGTAGGGCGTCAATGCAAATTCGGGGTTATAAAACCAAGTTGCCTTAAGCGTAGTAAGTTCCATTGCGTTGTCAGCATACTTCCCTACAATCGGATAAATACTTGCGCCTTTTTCGTTTTCAATCCGAATTTGACCGTCAACCAAGCCATTTGTCACATAAATATCCATGTAAACAGGGATCTGCTTTTCAATTGCTGCTGTATTTGGTGTAAACAGCATGCCTTGCCAAAATCCTGTTATTTTTTGGGCAAAGGTTGCGTTAGATTGCAGCAGCAAAAGGATAGTAAGTAAGCGTAACATCAGGTACTTATTCGTAAAGCATTAAATTTTGTTCCATCAAGAACTAACTTTGCAATGAATTGTTATGAAATAAACTAAACATATGAAGTTAACCCTTATTTTTTCAAGCATCTTTTTAATGAGCATGATCCAGTCTGAAACACAAAACATTTACCAATTCAAGGTCAAGGACATCAATGGTAAAACCTTTGATTTTTCTTCTTTAAAAGGAAAGAAAATAATGGTTGTTAATACAGCGTCAAAGTGCGGCCTTACGCCACAATACGAGCAATTAGAGGCGGTTTATGATAAGTATAAAACCAAAAATTTTATCATTGTCGGCTTTCCTGCCAACGACTTCATGAGTCAGGAGCCCGGTTCAGACAAGGAAATTGCGCAGTTTTGCTTACAAAATTACGGCGTGAGTTTCCCAATGATGTCCAAAATTTCCGTGAAAGGAAAAGACATGCACCCGGTTTATCAGTTCTTAACACAAAAGGCGAAGAATGGACTTGAAGACAGCAAAGTAGAATGGAATTTCCAAAAGTATTTACTCGATGAAAAAGGCCAACTGGTACGCGTTGTTTCCCCACGAATTTTACCCAACGACCCAAGCATTATTGCATGGATTGAAAAGTAAGTCAAATCGTTGAAATTTTGTTGATAAGTTAAGCCTTTTCGACTCCATTGAAGCCCCTTTTGCGAGGGGCTTTTTTTTATTTTTGTTAACACGAGTTTAAAGAAATAAATCAAACTAAAGCAAAATGGCTGAAGACGAAAGAAGAGATAATTATTCGGCGGATAATATTCAAGTATTAGAAGGATTAGAAGCAGTGCGTAAGCGCCCTGCCATGTACATCGGTGATGTAGGTGTCAAAGGTTTGCACCACCTTGTTTATGAGGTTGTAGATAACTCCATCGATGAGGCTTTAGCTGGCTATTGTAACACCATCAATGTCTTTATCAACGAAGACAACTCAATTACTGTAACAGACAACGGCCGTGGTATCCCAACGGCAATGCACACTAAAGAAAAGAAATCTGCGCTAGAGGTCGTCATGACGGTCTTGCACGCCGGTGGTAAATTCGATAAAGACACCTACAAAGTTTCGGGTGGTTTACACGGGGTGGGTGTATCATGTGTGAACGCTTTGTCTATTCACATGCGCACAGAGGTTCACCGCGAAGGTAAAATTTTTGAACAAGAATATTCTATCGGTAAACCGCTTTATGCAGTTCGCGAAATCGGAGTTTCTGATAAAACCGGGACCATCCAAACATTCCGACCTGACCACACTATTTTTGAGTCTACAGAATACAACTTTGACACACTCGCTGCCCGTATGCGCGAGTTAGCTTTCCTCAACAAAGGAATTACAATTACACTCACAGACAAGCGTCAGCTCGATGACAACAACGAACCACTATCTACTACCTATCATTCCGAAGGTGGTCTAAGAGAGTTTGCTGCTTATCTCGATCGCAACCGCGAAGCACTCATTACAGACGTCATCTATTTTGAAGGCGAACGCGAAGGCATTCCTGTTGAAGTAGCATTAACTTACAATACTTCATACACTGAAAACATCCAAGCCTACGTCAACAATATCAATACACACGAAGGTGGTACACACCTTTCTGGTTTCAGAAGAGGTCTGACGAACACGCTCAAAAAATACGCTACAGATTCTGGGATTTTAGCCAAAGAAAAAATTGAAATTGACGGTGACGACTTCCGTGAAGGACTTACAGCTGTTGTTTCAGTTAAAGTGCAAGAGCCGCAATTTGAAGGTCAAACCAAAACCAAACTCGGTAACCGCGAAGTAACTGCTCCTGTGAGCCAGGCAGTTTCTGAAATGCTTTCAGCTTACCTCGAAGAGCATCCATCTGAGGCTAAACTTATCGTTGAAAAAGTGATTCTTGCAGCCCGTGCACGCCACGCAGCTCGCAAGGCACGCGAGATGGTTCAGCGCAAAAACGTACTCACTGGTTCTGGTCTTCCTGGTAAACTCGCTGACTGCTCTGAGAAAGATCCTGCTGCCTGCGAAGTATACTTTGTCGAGGGAGATTCAGCGGGTGGTACTGCCAAGCAAGGCCGAGACCGCCACTTCCAAGCCATTATGCCTTTGCGAGGAAAAATCCTGAACGTTGAAAAGGCCATGCAGCATAAAATCTTTGAGAACGAAGAAATCAAAAATATCTATACTGCCCTTGGCGTTCGCATTGGCACCGAAGAAGATTCAAAAGCGCTCAACCTCGAGAAACTTCGCTACCACAAGATCATCATCATGTGTGATGCCGACGTCGATGGTTCGCATATCGAAACACTCATCCTTACTTTCTTCTTCCGTTACATGAAAGAACTCATTGAAAAAGGATATATCTACATCGCAACTCCACCTTTATACCAAGTGAAGAAGGGCACCAAGTCTGTCTACGCCTGGAACGAAGACATGCGTGACCGCCTGATCCAAGAATTGAAGGGTGGTGGTAGTGAATCTTCTGTAAACGTACAACGCTATAAGGGTCTTGGTGAGATGAACGCCGAACAACTTTGGGAAACAACCATGAATCCTGAAAGCAGAACCTTGCGTCAAGTAACTATCGAAAATGCTGCTGAATGTGATCAAATTTTCTCGATGCTCATGGGTGACGACGTTCCGCCACGCCGCGAATTCATTGAGAAAAATGCTAAATACGCCAAAATTGATGCTTAAAAGCAACTTCATCATTTTTCAAAAACCGGGAATCCTTTGGGTATTTCCGGTTTTTTTTATGCTATTATTGGCCTTTCAAAGTACTCATGTTGAGCACAAAGAATGTCTAGCATGTCCAGCGGCTAAGCCCTCTGAAACCATTTTCTCGCATACGGCTTATTCATTTTCTTACAATGAAAAACATGAACAAGCCAATTGGGTAGCATATTTACTTACCAAAGCACATCTAGGAGTTGGTGTAGAACGCAGCGATCGTTTTGTAGAAGACCCAATAGTAACCACTGGCACTGCGAGTAACCAAGATTATGCAAAAAGTGGCTATGACCGCGGGCATTTAGCTCCGGCCGCAGATATGAGTTGGTCTGAAAAAGTAATGCAAGAATCTTTCTATTTTTCTAACATGAGCCCTCAACTGCCGGGTTTCAACCGAGGAATTTGGAAACGCCTAGAGGAGCAGGTAAGAGATTGGGCGCTGCTCTATGATTCCTTATATATTGTTACAGGGCCAGTTTTAAGCCCTGACTTAGCGCATATTGGACCAAACCAAGTAAGTATACCTAAACATTATTTTAAGGCGCTCATTTCGCTTAAAGAAAAAAAAGGGATTGCATTTTATATGCCCAATCAAAAATCTGAAGCACCGCTCTTGCAATTTGCCATGTCCATTGACGCTTTAGAAGAAATAGTAGGGCTTGATCTTTTTCATTTACTTCCAGAACAACTAGAACAGCAACTAGAATCTAAACGTCACATTTGGCCATAAAAAAAACCGCTTTATGAGCGGTTTTAATTTTTATAAAAAAGCATTAAGCTTAGTGAATTTCGTTGGCATATGCAGCGGCATCGAGTAAGCCTTCAAATTGCGAGGTATCTGAAACACGAACTTTAACCATCCAACCAGCACCATAAGGATCTGAATTGACTAGTTCTGGATTGCCTTCAAGCGCTTCGTTAAATTCGATGATTTCACCGCTCATTGGTAAAAACAAGTCAGAAACAGTTTTCACTGCTTCAACGCTTCCGAAAACTTCTTCTTGTGCAAGTGTTTCGCCAACAGTTTCGATTTCGACATAGACGATGTCACCTAATTCGCTCTGAGCAAACTCAGTAATGCCAATTGTTGCTACATCACCCTCTAATTTAACCCATTCGTGGTCTTTGGTGTACTTTAGTTCAGCTGGAATATTCATGTTCATTGATTTGTTGCAAATGTAAGCATTTTGATGCTTAACTTTGCAACATGACCGCAGAACAATACAAAGAGCTTCAAAAAAGACTATCCACGATCCAAGCTTTTTTAAAGATTGAAGAAAAGCGCTTGCAACTCAAAGAGGAAGAGCTCAAAACGCAAGACCCCTCTTTTTGGGATGATCCCAAAAAAGCAGAGGAAAAAATGAAGCAAATTCGCGGTCTAAAATATTGGGTCGAGACCTTCGATAAAACCGCTACCTCCGTTGCTGACCTTGAAATATTAATGGAATTTGTCCGCGAAGGAATGGCAGAAGAAGCCGAACTCGATGCCCAGCACAAAACCTTACTTGCAGAAATTGAAGAGCTAGAGCTCAAAAATATGCTTTCCAACGAAGAAGATGGCTTGTCAGCAGTTTTGCAAATTACTGCTGGTGCGGGTGGTACGGAAAGCTGCGATTGGGCAAGCATGCTCATGCGCATGTACTTAATGTGGGGGCAAAAACGCGGCTACAAAATCACTGAGCTCAATTTCCAAGAGGGAGATGTTGCTGGTGTCAAAACAGTTACCCTAGAGTTTGAGGGTGATTTTGCTTTTGGCTACTTAAAAGGCGAAAATGGCGTGCACCGCTTGGTCCGTATTTCACCTTTTGATTCCAATGCCAAAAGGCATACTAGTTTTGTTTCTGTCTATGTTTATCCATTGGTTGACGATCAAATAGAAATCAATATCAACCCTGCCGACATATCCTGGGAAACCTTCCGTTCGGGCGGTGCAGGAGGGCAGAATGTCAATAAAGTTGAAACCGCTGTGCGTTTGCGCCACGCACCATCCGGTATCATCATCGAAAACTCTGAATCTAGGTCACAGCTCGCCAATAAAGAAAAAGCCTTGCAATTACTTCGCTCTCAGCTCTATGAACTAGAGTTGCGCGAACGTATGGAAAAACGAAACGAAATCGAAGCGGGTAAGAAAAAAATAGAGTGGGGGAGTCAGATCCGCAATTACGTCATGCACCCTTACAAATTAGTAAAAGACGTCAGAACCGGAACAGAAACGGGAGATGTCGACGCAGTAATGAACGGAGAACTCGATCCATTCTTAAAGGCATTCCTCATGCAGTATGGTTCATGACAAGTTGAAGACCAAAAAATAGTTGGTCTTTGGTGTCAAAAAATCACATCTAAATTATAGGATTTCTAAAATTGTTTCTAATGCAATACCTCTGGATCCTTTTAACAGAACAAGGTGGTTTTTAATAGGATGCAACGCAAGATAATCTTTGAGTTGGTTTGTATTTTCAAAGCCTGAGGGGTTGATGCTTTTAAAGATTGGCCCAACCGTGTAAGCATTGAGTTGATTGATTGCCACAAAGTCAAGAATTTTCTGATGTTCTTGAGGGCCCTCTTGGCCAAGCTCTAGCATATCTCCAATAATGATCAATTTTTGCGAGTGCTGCATTTCTACAAAAGAACCAAGCGCACTAGCCATGCTCGACGGATTTGCATTGTAACAGTCAACAATGACAGTGTTTTGAGCTGTTTTTTCTACTTGTGATCGCTTATTGGTTGGTACATAGGCTGCAATAGCAGCATTCAATAAAGTTGGATCGATTCCAAAATATAAGCCAATGCGCAGCGCAGCCAAAAAATTATAGAAATTGTATTTACCCACCATTTGTGTATGTATGACGGGGGAAGAATAATTTTCAAAAGAATAAGAGAGGTGTACATAAGGATCTAGATAAGCGAGTTTACCTTGTAATTCTCCTTGTTGCTCTCCATAACCCAGAATTTCTTGGCTTCTTTTTAGAGCAGCTTCCATTAATATGTGATCATCTGAATTGACAATCAACTTGCCATTGTTCGAGCGCACATGATCGTATAATTCTGATTTTGTTTTTAAAACGCCTTCAAAATTGATAAAACCCTCCAAGTGTGCTTTACCGATATTGGTAATAATCCCAATGGTCGGTACGGCAATTCTACAAAGCTCATCTATGTCAAAGGGTTTATTTGCACCCATTTCAATTATGGCGAGTTCATGTTGCTTTTGTAGTCGGAGTAGGGTAAGCGGAACACCGATATGGTTGTTGAGGTTGCCTTCGGTACAAAGGACATTGAACTTGGTCTCCAATACACACTTTACCAATTCTTTGGTGCTCGTTTTCCCATTACTCCCCGTAATACCTATAACTGGTATATCAAATCTTCGACGATGAGCAAGGGCTAAATTTTGTAGAAAAACTAAACCGTTTTCAACATAAAAAATATTTTGGCCGTTGGCGAATTCTTGTTGGTCTACTATGGCATATTTTGCGCCATGTTCGATGGCTTGTTGCGCAAAGGTGTTTCCGTTGAAATTTGCACCTTTTAAGGAAATGTATAGACAGTCTTTTGTGATTTGACGTGTGTCCGTGCTCACTGCACTGCAAGCATCAAAAATTTCGAGCCATTTAATCATGAGACAAAATTGCAAAAAAAAAGCCCGACTAAACGGGCTTTTATATGATTCAATTGAATTATTCTTTGAGATCTGGTCTTCTAGAACTTCCGACTCTGTCCATTGCACAACGGAAACCAATAGTTGCCGATGCTTTGTCTTCGTCTAGGAAGCGACGGTTACCAGCAGACAACCAGTAGGCTCTGTCTGCCCATGAACCACCTTTGTAAACACGGCTCTTGTCAGAGATAAGTGTTGTTGGCCATCCAGCTTTACCAGCATTGATTTGATCGTTGTTGAGGTTGAAGTTTTCGTGCTCACTTTGGTACATAACTAATTTAGGGTCGCGTATACCGTTGTTGATTTCTTCTTTTCTCTTGTTGTTATTATAGTAGATAGAAGATTCGATGTCGCCATCAAGGTAATCGATGTAGTCGTCCTTGCGGTAGTTGATGCGACCAACATTTTCTTCTACAGTAACATCTCTCCAACGTTGGCTACCTTTTGTAGTGGTAACAAATTCACTGAGACCGTTTCTTAAAGTTTGTACCCAAGTAGTTAGTTCAGGATCAGCAAAGTAAGCTGCAAAATTGTAGTTAATCGAGGTAGCCTCGAAAAGTGCAGTTTTAGTAAGTTCGTCGTCTGGAGTAGGCTTTACAAAATAACCAAAGCTTGCTGGGTCCATGTCTTGACTAGCTTCTCTTTGATAAGCATCGTTCATGATCGTTACCATTTCAAGTGGCTGACCATTTCCGTAATCATCTTTGAATTGGCTAGGCAATTTAGAGTTAAAGAATACTCTTTCTACGTAAGCAGATGCCGCAACAGTTTTACCTTGATTGTACAAAGTAATTGCGGTATCTAAGAATAAGTTGATAGTATCTAGGAAACCAAATTGCTTTTTCTCTTGATTGCTGTATTTTCTGTTATTAGAAATATAGTAATCAGAAGGTTTGTTGAATTGGTATGCTCTAGGATCTTGTCGTGACATAATTCTAGAAGTCATAGCAGCATCGTTAACACCTTTAGGAGCTGCACTATTTTGTGCTGGTGCAGGTTTTTGCTTTTGCAATTCTGTGAACACAGTTTGTAAATCAGCATTAGCACTTCCTGCTTCTTCGATTGCTTTTGAAACAGCATCAGAAATTGAAGCAAGATTTTTGTAATCCTTATCTGTAATTGCTTTGTTAAGTTTAGCTATTTCATCGGTCACGCTTTTCTTGTCAGCGGGCTTTACCTTTGCAGCATACTGATTCATTAAGCTGTTCACGAGTTTGTAATGGTTCTCGGCAGTAGCAAGGATATCAGCGTCAATTTTCTTTTGATCTGGAATGTTTCCTGTATAGCCATTTTGTGAACCACTTTGAGAATCGTTGTAGGCTTTGTTCGCGTAAGCTAAGTATTTCACACGTGCAAATTCATTGACGAATTCTTTCATACCGTGCACATCGTAGATGTTTTCGTTGGCTTTGACCGGACGATCATGAAGACCATCTGGAACCATCAATTGTGTTTGGTATTTGTTACCGCGGAAAGGCATAAATTCTTCAGCTACTTCAGATGTTAACGGACGATATACATCCATGACCCATTCTGAAACGTTGCCAGCCATGTGGTAAAGACCGTTGTCATTAGGCCAGAAAGATGTCACTTTATCTGTGATATCGGCTCCGTCATTCAAACGTCCGGCAACACCCATCATGTCTCCTTTACCTCTCATGAAGTTAGCTTGAATAGCACCTGCGTATTGTTCTTCGTCATGACGCACATAGTGGCCATCCCAAGGATAGATACGGCGATCATTGATGTTTTCGGTTCCTTCATCTAGGTTTCCGATTAAGCCAAGGGCCGCAAATTCCCATTCAGCTTCAGTAGGGAGGCGGTAAGAAGGTAATAAGATACCGTCTTCCATTCTTACTGGACGTGTACCCAAACGACCGTTGTCTTTGTCAGCGTAAACTGGGTCGTATTGCTCAAGTTGATATGGATCACGCGGAACTTTAGAACCTGGTTTTCTACCATATTGTGAAGACTCCTCTTTGGTTACCTTTGGCGTTTTAGGGAGTTTGGTACCGTCTTTTGTTAGGGTATAACCTTTGTCGTCAGTTTCTACGTTGTAATTACCATTCAAGTAATTTTCAGTAGAGAACATATTTTCAGGAACAGAAGTGTATTTGTTGCCTTTGTCTTCTACAAGTGCTGCACCTACATCGCCTTCATCGGCAAAGTGCCAGCTAAGAATACCTTCGCGTACTAAAATAGCTTCATTGACACGGTCGGTACGCCATTTACAGAAATCGTTGGCTTGCAACCAAGAAACACCAACTACAGGATAGTCGCGGTAAGATGGATGACGCAAGTAATAGCTAACGTATTTTTCACGATAGCCAAGTGCTGCTCTCCAAGCAAGTGTATCTGGAAGACACTTTTTGTAAACGTGTGGATATGTTTTGTTATAAACACGGCGCATCCAGTACATGTATTCTAACCAGTTGAAGTTAGTTACCTCTGTGCGGTCCATGTAAAATGATGCTACTGTCACGCGTGAAGCGCGTGCATTCCAGTCAGACATGACGTCTTGCTCTGTTCTTCCCATGGTGAAGGTTCCTCCTTCAATCATGACCAAACCTGGTCCTGCTTCTTGTTCTTTGGCATCAAATTTTTCAAAACCTCCGTTTTTGAAGTTGTTAAATTCCCAACCAGTGGCTGAGGAGGTTTCTTTGGTACATGAAGAAAGCACTAACGTGGCGGCTAGTGCTATTCCGAATATGTTTTGAATCATTCGCTTCATATCTTTGAATTTATAACTTTAAGTTCAAATATTAGTTTGGTTACATTTAGAAAGACGGACAAGACGTTTTTCTAAAGTTCTTTGGTTTCTTTTTACATTTTAAGTTGATACCCATGGAAACTTCATGAGAACCACCTGAGGTGCCATTGCCAAGCTGTGAAACAGTTAAGTCATAGCTGTAGCCAATTTTAAATTTGTCTGTGTTGATTCCGACGGTCATGACAAATGCATCGCGGTTTCTGTACCAAGCACCTAGTGTAAAGTTTTCGTATTTCAAATAGGCACCGATATTGAGCTCTTGGAAACCATTTTGATATTGATAAATGATGTTAGGCGAAATATAAGTAGAGCTAGAGTAGCGTCCGCGTTGTCCAATCTTGATATTGGCTCCTGCGTGGCCAGTAAAGCGCATAGGAAGCTTAGATTCACCGAGGATCATGGATTCGTCTGGGCGATTGAGGTGATGAACGGCACCACCGAAGTAGAAATTTTTGGTAAAACCAACAAAACCTGCACTGACATCAAAAAAACCACGACGGCCATTTCCACGAGGAACATCGCCTGTTTGGTATATAAAACCACGACGCGGGTCAATCATGTCTCCGAAAGTGAGTTTGTCCCAGTCGAGGTATTTTTGAAAATAGGCTGCTCTTGCACCAAACATCAAAGAGAATTTGCGGTTTACTTTGAGGTTGTAGGAGTAAATACCACCAATCATAGAAGTTTGAATGGTACCTTGTCCTTGAACGTCGTGCATGGCTAAAAGACCAAAACCACCAGAGATATTTTTGGCGTAAGTGTCATAGGCAGCCGCATAAGTGACGTAATTGCCGGTTAGTTGCGGCCATTCATTGCGATAATTGAGGGATACTCTTGGGCAACCTGAAGAACCAGCCAATGCAGGATTGAGATAGGTAGGATTGGCGTAGAACTGAGTAAATGTGGGGTCTTGAGCTAAAGTTATGTTACTCATTACCAGGGTAATGAAGCAGAACTGTAGGGCAAGAATAGGTTTAACTATTTTCACGAAAGTTGGTTTTAGCACGAACAATCTAAACGAGATTTAGGTTTCAAAGGTTACAAATATCGAATATTTATTCAAATAAAATAAATATATTGACGTTTTTCTAGCGCTTAAAACTCTAAGTTTCATGAATTATTTTAAACTCTTTATTTTATTTCTCTATTTTTCTTGGTCATTCGTATCGAATGCTCAAACCCAAAAAATCGTCTTAGAATGGACAGATAGTGCCGTTGCTCGCAATGGTGTATTTCAGATGAGTTTGCAAACAATTAAAGGTTTTGATCTCGATTTAAACAAGCCGTTCTTTGCGGTTCAACAAGATTTTAAAAGTAGTAATGGTTCAGTGGAAATACTGAATGTAAAAACCGAAAAAGTTCCGCTATCTGAACGTCAAAAATTTGAAAAACTCGGGGTTCAATTTAGCGCTGATTTTGAAATAGATGCGAAGATTGTTAGTAACGCTGGTAAACCCTTGCTATCTGTATATGGTTTTGGGGTAAAATCTGAAAATGGTGAATTAGAACGCTTGCTTTCATTTGACGTATTAGTTACCAATCAAACCAATTTAAGTACAAAAGATTACGCGGCCAATTCAGTTTTGGGCACCACCGCTGGCAAGTGGTATAAAATTGCTGTTTCGCGAGACGGAATCTATAAATTAGATAAGGCATTCTTAACATCTTGCGGGATAAATACAGCACAATTAAATCCACAACATATTCATGTATTTGGCAATGGCGAAGGTGTTATAGCAGAACTTAATTCAACACCGTTTACGGATGATTTGGCGCAAAATGCCATTCAAATTATAGGAGAAGCTGATGGGCAGTTTAATGATAATGATTATGTTTTATTTTACGGTTGGGGCCCGCACCGTTGGGATCCGGTTGCAGGCGGTTTATTCAATCAAGTCCGACATTCTTATTCTGAGGCATCTTACTACTTTATTTATGTCGGCGCCGATATTACTCCATTGAGAATTAGCCAGGCACTTGTTATTGATACCCCTGCAGATACAACTATCACAACCTACACGTACCGAGATGTGTACGAAAATGATTTAGTGAATTTAGTCAAAGGTGGGCAGCGCTGGTATGGCGAAGAATTTGATGTGAATTTGTCTCAGACCTTCAATTTTAGCATTCCAAATATTGTCAATGAGCCCGTCAAGTTTCAGGTAAGTTATGCATCGAATTCAAGAGTAGGTGGAAATATAATCAAATTGAAAAAAGGTTCTACCGTCATTGGTCAAATGTCAATGCCATTTTCGAGTTCTTATTTTCAAAGAGGGATTTTACTCTGTAATGATTCTACCCCGAGCTCAACTTTGAATTTAACAATAGAAATTAACCGCTTGAATCCTAATGTGGTTACTAACCTAGACCGCATCTTATTACACGCCAAAAGAAATCTGGTTATGGCGGGTAATCAAATGAATTTCAGAGCAAGCAATTGGTCGTTGACGGCTGGGGTTGCTGCTTATGAAATAAGTGGGGTCAATCAAAATGCATTTGTGTGGGATATTTCTGACAAGCAGCAGCCAGTCTTAATGCCTAAACAATTTGCTGCAGGGACATTAAGCTTTAAAACAAATGTTGGGTACAAAGAATTTGTAACGGCCACCGGCGCATCTTATTTTACACCTGAACTTGTTGGCTCGGTATCTTTTCAGGACTTACATGGCTTGGCACAGGCAGATTACCTCATGGTGGCGCATCCCGATTTTCTTGCGCAAGCCAATCGTTTGGCTGAGCTCCATAGATCGAATGGGCTTACCGTTCATGTGATTACGCCACAAGCTATTTACAACGAGTTTAGTTCAGGCATGCAAGACCCGGGCGCAATTCGTCGTTTTACAAAAATGTTTTACGACCGAGCGTTAGCTACAGATCCTGACACCAAACCCAAGTATTTATTGCTTTTTGGGGATGGAACTTATGACCCTCTTAACAGACTGCCAAACAATAATAATTATATTGTTACTTATCAATTTCCATTGAGTGAAAATATGATAGAAGCAATGGTTGTCGATGATTTTTTTGGAATGTTAGACGATAACGAAGCCATTGGTGCTGCGGATATCATGGATATTGGAGTAGGACGCTTGATTGTGAGTTCAAATTTGCAAGCCAAACAAATGGTAGATAAAATTGAACATTACATGAAAAATGGTTCGGATTTTTATCCTGTCGGCAATTCGTGTTGCATGGGAACGCAAACGGATAAAACCTTCGGAGATTGGCGTTTGCAATATTTATTAATGGCAGACAATCGAGAAAATAGTGGATTTATCAAATACGATGCGGAGCCTCAATATGGAATAGGTCATGGAGCAAGTCCGGAAATGAACTTTAATAAACTTTACATGGATGCGTTTCCTAAGGTGGTGACTGCCGGTGGAGAGCGCTTCCCAGCCATGATGGATGCCATAGATGCCAATATTCAACGTGGCGTTTTGGTGGCAAATTACATTGGTCACGGCGGTGAAGTTGGCTTGGCCGATGAACGCATCGTAACAATTGATCAAGTCGATGCTTGGAATAATATTCAAGCCTTACATTTGTTTGTTTCAGCAACTTGTGAGTTTACGCGTTTTGACGACCCCGAACGCGTTTCGGCTGGTGAATTGGTGTTTTTGAATCCAGCAGGAGGGGCGATTGCCATGCTAACAACAACCCGTTCTGTTTATATAGGTATCAATACAGTGGTTGGTATTGAATTGATGAAAAGAATTTTCAACCGCTATCCTGATGGACAAGCCTACGAATTTGGTGAGTTGTCTCGCCGTACAAAAAATGCAGCAGTTGCGAGCAACTCAAACAAGCGCAGTTTTACATTGATCGGGGATCCAGCCTTGCGCCTTGCCTTACCGCGTTATAAAATTGTGACAGACAGTATAAATGGTCAGAGCCCGGCGCTACAAATGGATACACTCAGAGCATTGTCCAAAGCGAGGGTGAAAGGACACATTGAGGATTATAACGGAAATATCCTGACTTCTTGGAACGGAACCTTAACGCCAACGATTTTTGACAAACCTAAACTTCAAAATACTTTGGCACAAGATGAGGAGTCACCGCAAATTCAATTTGAACAGCAAACCAATAAAATCTACAGAGGCCAATCGAGCATTGTGAACGGCTACTTTGATTTTGAGTTTGTTGTGCCCAAAGACATTGCACTCAATATAGATTTTGGGAAAATCAGTTATTACGGCCATAATGGCGTGTTTGACGCCCAAGGTTTTGATACTACTTTCTATGTTGGCGGAATTGACCCTAATGGAGTGCAAGACAATCTGGGGCCTGAAATTACGCTGTTTATGAATGAAGTTGGTTTTGTCAACGGATCAGTTACCGACGAAAACCCAGTGCTTTTGGCAAAAATTCAAGATGAAAATGGAGTCAATACAGTTGGGAACGGCATTGGGCATGATATCGTTGCGATACTTGACGGACAAACGGCTCAGCCCTATGTACTCAATGATTTTTACACGGCAAATTTGAATTCGTATCAATCTGGTGAAGTGCGTTATCAGTTTAAAGACCTTGCACCTGGTAAGCACACCCTAGATCTAAAGGTATGGGATGTCAATAACAACTCTAATTTGGCACAAATTGAATTTGTTGTGCAGCAGAAAGAAACGCCAAGTTTGGATCACGTGCTCAATTACCCAAATCCGTTTACGACACGCACTGAATTCATGTTTGAACACAATCAGTCTTGTTCGAGTCTGGCTGTACAAGTTCAAATATTTACTGTTGCTGGTCGTTTGGTAAAAACGATACAGCAAGAAGTGCCAACAGCTGGTTTTAGAGTGTCGGGTATTTTTTGGGATGGCCGAGACGATTTTGGAGATGAATTGGCCCGTGGCACGTATTTATACCGACTAAGTATACAAACACCTGATGGTGCCTTTGCTGAGCAAACTGAAAAACTTGTATTGTTAAAATAGAAATTCCCTATCTTTACCCTTCGTATGAAAAGAATCTTTTCCCAGTCATTTAAAGTATTTTGCGGTTTGTTTTTAGTCACGGCTAATGCATGGGCACAACCAACAGGTGGTTCAGGAGTTAGCGACAACGACCTGCAGCTCAACACCATCACTACCTCATTGCCATTTATGGCCATCACCCCCGACTCCAGAGCCGGCGGAATGGGCGATGCCGGCACAGCATTGAGTGCCAGCTCTACCTCGATTTATTGGAATACATCCATTTTAAGTTTTGCCAAGCAAAAATCCGAAGCCAGTTTATCCTATACGCCGTGGTTGCGCCAACTTACCAACGATATCCATTTGTCTTATTTGGCAGGATACAAGCAAATTAATAAGGTGCACACCATCGGAGGTGCGTTGCGTTACTTCAGTCTTGGTGAAATTACATTTACAGACATCAATGGCGATGTGCTGCGCGAAGACAAACCTTCAGAGTTCGAACTTACAGGTGCATATGCTTTTAAGTTGGCAGAAAAGTTTAGTATTGGTGTCAATGGAAAATTTGCCTATTCAAACCTAACAGGAGGCTTAACTGTTGCTGGAGTCAATACTAAGCCAGGTGTTGTGGGTGCTTCAGATCTTTCGTTTAGTTATTACAACGACGACGCCAAGCTCGGAAAAACAGATGGTGTCTACACGTTTGGCTTAACAATTAACAATATTGGAAACAAAGTAGCATATTCGGAGTTATCCAGAAGAGATTTCATCCCAATGAACCTTAAAATTGGCAATAGTTTCTTAGCAGAATTTGATGAATACAACAAAGTAACGTTTTCTCTTGATTTGCAAAGATTGCTTGTGCCAACGCCTGCATTTTATCAAGTACAGAATGGTGAATATGTTATGCTTGCTGGCATGAGCGGCGATGTAGGGGTAGTGAAGTCTATTTTGCAGTCATTTTATGATGCTCCTGGTGTATTGGCCAAAGACGAAAACGGCGACTACATTCAATTGGCCGATGGCAGTTATGAAGTAGTTAAAGGTACGCGTCTCAAAGAAGAATTAGCCGAAATCAATATTGCCGGTGGTGTAGAATGGTGGTACAGCGATGTACTTGCACTCAGAGGCGGTGTTTTCTATGAAAACAGAAGCAAAGGAAATCGTCAGTTCTTGAATTTAGGTGCTTCCTTAAAATACAATATGTTTGCTATTGATTTTTCGTACCTAGCATCATTAAACGGTCGTCAGAGCCCACTTGCCAACACGCTGCGTTTTACCTTGCGCCTGAATCTCGGAGGAAACTAAACCATGAAGCCCAATATAAGAATTGGTTATGGTGTTGATGTCCATCAGTTAGCTGAAGGATACCCGCTTTGGATAGGTGGCACTCTACTTGATGCACCATTTGGTGCGGTAGGCCATTCTGATGCCGACGTCTTACTACATGCCATATGCGATGCGCTTCTTGGCGCCTTGGCACTCCGAGACATCGGTTTTCATTTTTCAGACCAAGACCCACAATACAAGGGCATAGATTCTAAAATACTTCTTGAGAGGGTTTATCTTTTAATTAAAGAAAAAGGGTACGGAATCATAAATTTAGATGCCACTATCATATTAGAAACACCAAAATTGAATCCTCATATTCCTCAGATGCAGGCAATTATCGCAAAGTTACTAGAACTTGAGTCGCATGATGTGAGCATTAAAGCCACGACACATGAAAAAGTAGATTCTTTTGGCGAAAAACGCGCGATCAAAGCTTATGCAGTTGCACTTCTTTATCAGAAGTAGTTCATTGTAATTGCTTTGCTTTATTAAGGAACCAATTGCACGTATACCACTTGTTTGGTTTCAAAGAATTCTTCTTGGTAAAAGTCAGCAATAGGGTAGCGTTTGATTGGGTATTTCAAGCCAGCTAGTTCTTCGCTAAGATCCCCACCTTTCAAATAAAGAATCCCATTTTTGTGTTCGTGCAGGTTTTTGGGCTTGCTTTTGCCCTTTACCCAAGTCAGAAAAACGGGCATTTGCGTCACGGCTCTACTGACAATAAAGTCATAACGCTCCTTGATTTGCTCTGCTCTTAAATGACTTGCGCGCACATTCTTGAGGCCAAGGCTAGCAGCAACTTCTTGTACCACTTTGATTTTCTTTCCGATGGAATCTACCAAGTGAAATTCGACCTCAGGAAAGAGAATGGCCAACGGTATGCCGGGAAAGCCTCCACCGGTACCGATATCGAGAACTGAACTTCCAGGAAGAAACTGTTGGACTTTTGCGATTGCTAATGAGTGTAAAACATGCCGTTCCATAAAATGAGCGGTGTCTTTTCTTGAAATCACATTGATCTGAGCATTCCAGTGCTCATAGAGTGCAGGAAGTTGTGCAAATTGTGCTTTTTGCGCTGAGCTGAGTTCAGGAAAATAGCGCTCTATTAGCTCCATTAAATGCTGTCTTTTGTTTTTTCCATCATGGCTGCCAAGAAATCTCGGGCCCTAAAGAGTTGCGCTTTAACGGTGCCTAATGGGAGGTCCATTTCTTCGGCGATCTCTTCGTAGCTTTTTTCTTCGAAGTAACGCTTCTCTACGAGCTCTCGGTATTTAGGCTTGAGCTTGCTCACTAATAAGCGCATGTGTACCAATCTTTGGCCATGTATAATGCTTTCTTCCGGATTGAGCGTTTGAGATTTAGCATCTATGCGCATGCGCTCGCCATCATTGGTCGTGATTCCTCTATCTATGGAAGTCACTTCGATGCGTTTTTTCCGGATAAAGTCGATGCAGTTATTGGAGGCAATTTTAAAGAGCCATGTGCTGAAGGCAAAGCTCGGAGAATATTGATCAAGACGTGCAAAAGCTTTACCAAAAGCCTCTATTGTGAGGTCATCGGCATCGTCTTGGTTCTTAACCATTTTAAGCATCATGAAATAAATAGAGTCGCGGTAGCGATCCATGAGTTCGGCATAGGCACTTTGGCTGCCGCTTCTGGCCGCCGTCACCAGATGAAGATCTTGTTTGGCTTTTTCTGATAAGTGCTCGTTTTCTACCATCGGTAATACTTTTGCCTTTCGGATATGTAATAAATGACTGGCATTAAGATGCTATGCAGGAGGTCCCAAAATGGAAAGAATAAACCGAGTTTTTTCTCACCCAATTTATTGATGCCACGACCCTGCAACCACCATTTAATGACAAGTGTTCCCAAAAAGATGCCTCCGCTTAAGGGAAGGAATGCTTTATTGAACAACAAAGCAACAAAAGATATCCATAGTAAAACCACACTCGTTGGATAGATTCCTAACAACAGTCTTTTAATAAAGCTGTAACGTGCAGCAGTAGCATGGTGTTTGGCCTTTTGGCGCAACCAAGCACTCCATGTTTTTGGCGCGTGGGCATGTACAAAAGCACTTGTTTCGGTACACAAAGCTGGTTTGGTATAGCGTATGGCATCATTCAAAAAGAGGTCGTCATCACCAGGGATAATGGCATAATGATTTTTGAAGCCGTTGGTCTTTTGAAAAAGTTGTTTGCTGTAAGCGATGTTACGACCATTGGCTTTGTAGGGTAAATTACCGAGCGCATAGGCATTGGAGGAAGCAGCTAGCCATGTATTGTCATAACGAACCAAGCGATTCAAGAAACCCTTTTCTTTTGAAAAAGGACTATAGCCAATAACGAGTTCTTGTTGGGTCGAACGAGCAGACATCATGTCTTTCAGCCATGAACTTGAGGCGGGTTTGCAATCGGCATCAGTAAGTACAAAATGTTCGTGCTTCGCTGCTTTGATAGCAAGTGTGATAGGTAGTTTTTTGCCTGGTCTGAGGTGTGGGCTTTTACTCAGCTCAACAACTTTTAAGCGCGGAAATTGACGGGCAAACGCAATTAGAATCCAGTTGCTGTCGTCAATACTTTGATTATTGACCACAATTACTTCAAAATCGGGGTAGTCTTGACATAATACATGGGGCAGGTTTTCATAGAGGTTATCTGATTCATTGCGAGCAGCAATAATAACAGATACTGGTGGAAACTGCGGTTGTTGTTGAGGATGCTTCTTTTTGTAAAATGCCCAGCGGGCATAAAATTGAAAAGTATAAAAAAGCTGAATACTCGCTAAAAGGCAAAGCAACACAAATAGGAGTGTCCAGTAGTCTAGTTTAAAATTGGGTATGAGTTCCATCTGTAGACTACAAAGATGTTTAGTCAAATCAAATACACGTATCTTTGCCTCAGGTATTTTTCAACATTTTTATGCACTTTGACCTTTTACACCAAGATCCACATACAAAAGCACGCTTAGGAAGGCTGCATACTGCTCATGGAACCATAGAAACACCGATTTTTATGCCAGTCGGAACGGTTGGTTCTGTAAAAGGGGTGCACCAACAAGAATTGCGCGATGACATCAATGCTCAAATTATTTTGGGTAATACCTATCATTTATTTTTGCGTCCGGGTACAGATGTCCTTGAAGCAGCAGGTGGCTTGCATCAATTTATTGGTTGGGAGCGCCCTATTTTAACGGATAGCGGGGGTTATCAGGTTTATTCGTTATCAGGTTCAAGAAAAATACAAGAAGAAGGGGTCAAGTTTCAATCACACATTGACGGCAGCTATCATTTTTTCACGCCAGAGCGCGCCATTGAAATTCAACGCAGCATAGGCGCTGATATCATCATGGCATTTGATGAATGTACGCCGTATCCTTGCGATTATGCATATGCAAAAAGATCCATGCACCTCACGCACCGCTGGTTGCAACGTTGCTTTACTGCGATGGATGAGTCGGAACCAAAGTATGGTTATGAGCAAGCTTTATTTCCGATTGTGCAGGGCAGTACCTACAAAGATCTCAGAGAAGCCTCGGCGCATGCTATTTCAGCATTTGATGCCGTCGGAAATGCTATTGGTGGACTTTCTGTAGGTGAACCCGATGAAGACCTCTATGAAATGACAGATCTTGTCTGTAATATTTTACCCAAAGACAAACCAAGATATCTAATGGGGGTCGGGACTCCCATCAATTTACTAGAATGTATTGCGCTAGGTGTCGATATGTTTGATTGTGTGATGCCAAGCAGAAATGCCAGACACGGCCTTTTGTATACTTGGGAAGGCACCATCAATATTAAAAATGAAAAATGGGCCAAAGATTTTAGTTCACTAGATCCGAGTAGCTCGGTTTGGGTAGATCAAGTCTATACGAAAGCCTATCTGCGACACCTTATCAAGACTGGTGAATATTTAGGCATTCAGATTGCCACTATCCATAATTTGGCTTTTTATTTAGAACTCATGAGGGTGGCCCGTGAAAAGATTGCCAGCGGAGAATTTTTAACCTGGAAAAATCAAGTGGTTCAAAAACTCGGACAACGTCTGTAAGATGCTCAAACTGATAGACCGCTATATCATCAAGAAATTTCTCGGCACGTTTTTTTTCATGCTGGGCCTGATCATGCTCCTATCTGTTGTTTTTGATATTTCCGAGAAGCTGAGCGAATTCATTTCAAATCAGGCGCCAATCAACGAAATCTTTTTCAAGTATTACGTCACTTTTGTTTTGTACTACGGGAACACCTTTTCTTCGATGATCATTTTTTTATCCGTGATTTGGTTCACGGCTAAAATGGCCCAAGACACAGAAATCATTCCGATTTGGTTTTCGGGGAGGCCTGTTTCACGCTTTTTAAGACCTTATTTTATTGGGGCCACCATCCTCACGATCTTTTCTTTGATCATCAACCATTTTGTCGTACCTAGGACCAACAAAGTGCGCTTGGCATTTGAAGAAAAATATTACCGAGACATCCTTACAGTAGACAACTATCAGGCCGAATATCCGGGCAACGAATTGGTCTATTTCTCCAATTATTCCGGTCAAGATCAACGCATACATGACCTCACCATTCAAAAATGGTCCAAAAATCAAGAGCCCATTTATTTTTTGCGTGCGCGTTTTGCTCAAAATACTCCTGGGACCAATAAATGGAGGCTTACTGACTATTATGAAAAGGATTATCGCTTCCCTAAAGGTCTTTTGGTACATGGTCAAACAAAAGACACCACTTTCAGTTACCGCATCGATGAAATGGCGCAAAGGGATAATGCAGCACAAGCCTTGACCTACTCTGAATTAAAAGCAGCCATTGAGCGCGAAAAAATCAAGGGTTCAAAGCTAGTTCCAGAGTTTGAAATTGAGTTGCACACCAGAACAGCTTTCCCATTTGCGACGTATATCTTGACAATTATTGGTGTTTCGGTTGCATCGCAAAAAAAACGAGGCGGAATCGGCTTGAATATTGCCATAGGATTGGCATTTGTGTTTGTCTATATCTTTGCGATGAAAATGCTAACGGTGGCAGCGACCAAAGTAGGTTTATCTACCATTCTTGCCGTGTGGTTACCAAACATACTTTTTGCATTGATTGCCTTGGTTTTTTACAGACGCGCTCAAAAATAATTACTCCAGGCGCCCAGCACAATATGCAAGCCATCTTCAGCAGCAATTACGGCATTATGAATTGCTTTTGCTTCCTTTAAATGCAGCTCTGTATCATCATACCTCGAGGAGAAATGCCCCAAGATCAAATGTTTGCACCGTGCCTCTTTTGCTTGTTTGGCAGCTTGTTGAGCGGTGGAATGATAGGTGCTTTTTGCGCGTTCTTTGTGCTGCTCTGTAAAGGTGGCTTCATGATACAAAAGATCGCAGTTTTGGATCGCCTCTAAATATGCCAAAGCCGGTTTTGTATCCGAGCAGTAAGCATATGAATAACTTGGTATTGCGGGTAAGGTGTAGTCCTGATAATTATATACTTTGCCGTTTCTTTCAATATTTTTGCCGGCTTTTAGTTTGGGAAGGTCCTCAATGAGCAATGCGTCCTGAGCAATGGCTGTTTTGTCGAGATTCAGCAATTTTTGTTTTTCTGAAATTTTATAGCCAAGGGTTGGGATGCGGTGCTTGAGTGCAAATGCTTCAATTTGAATCAGGCGATCTTCAAAAATAAGGGTACTTGGCCCGGGCACAAGTTCGTGAAAAACCAAGTTAAATTGAATAGGATGCCCTCCTGCTTCGAGCATGTTTTTGATGAGCTGCTCTAGACCCGGCGGCCCGAAAATATCGAGGCGTTTGTCGCGGCCCAGTAAATGCATCGTGGAGAGCAAGCCAGGTAAGCCAAAGAAATGATCACCGTGTAGGTGAGAAATCAAGATGAGCTGAATTTTCTGAAGTTTGTGCCCAAATTTTCGGAGTTGTTGTTGGGTTCCTTCGGCACAATCAATCAAAATATGACGCTCGTTGCAATTGATATATTGGGCACTTGCATTGCGTTTGCCTGTTGGTAAGGCCGCGCCAGAACCTAGAATATGGAGTTCAAAACTCACTTGGCAAGTAAGTCTAGGGCGTCGTTTTTAGAATGACCAATCATGAGTACTTTATCGAGCTGTGCGATTTCTACTAACTTGCGTACACTTGGTTGAAGACCAGTTAATGCAAAGCCACCGTTGGTATCTTTACAGAGTCTGTTGGCAATCAAGACAGCAGAAAGGCCAGAGGAGTCACAGTATTTGGTTTTGCTGAGATCAAGTACGATGAAATTGGTGCCTACTTTGTTGAGTTGTAGAAAATGCGCCTTAAGTTCAGGGGCATTGTTGGCGTCAAGTTTTTCAACTTCACAGGTAACAATAACAATTTCACCCTGAGGGTCTACCGTAAAATTCATTGACAATGATTTAGTCAAAAGTAGAAAAATTATCTTTCGATTTTTGCAGCAAGCAAATAAATTACGGCCATGCGCACCGCTACTCCATTTTCAACTTGGTCGAGGATGATACTTTGCTTCGAATCAGCGACATCACTTGTGATTTCAACGCCACGATTGATAGGGCCTGGGTGCATCACGATGATTTCTTTAGACAAGCTATCGAGCAGCTCTTTATTGAGCCCGAAAAGTGCTGCGTATTCACGCAATGAAGGGAAGAACTTAATGTCTTGGCGTTCGAGCTGAATGCGCAACATATTGGCGACGTCGCACCATTCAAGTGCCTCACGTAGGTTATGGGATACTTTAACTCCGAGTTCAGAAATATATTTTGGAATGAGGGTGCTAGGACCACATACCATGACTTCAGCACCAAGTTTTTGAAGACAATAGATATTGCTGAGAGCAACTCTGGAATGCAGGATATCGCCGACGATGACTACTTTTTTCCCTTCTACAGAACCGAGTTTTTCACGAATTGAAAAGGCATCTAGAAGTGCTTGTGTGGGATGTTCATGGGTGCCGTCACCTGCATTGACAACCCTTGCTTTGATTTTTTGAGAAAGAAATTTGGCAGCTCCTGGGTTTGGATGACGCATGACTACCATATCGACTTTCATGGCCAAGATGTTGTTAACCGTATCTACTAAGGTTTCGCCTTTTTTGACAGATGAGCCCGCTGCACTGAAATTAACAACATCTGCTGAAAGTCTTTTTTCGGCTAATTCGAAAGACAAACGCGTACGGGTAGAGTTTTCAAAAAATACATTGGCGATGGTGATATCGCGCAAGGAAGGAACCTTTTTGATTGGTCTGTTGATCACTTCTTTGAAACGGGATGCTGTATCGAGGATGAGTTCGATATCTTGACGACTGAGGTCAATGATGCCTGTAAGGTGATCAACGCTGAGCTGTTTCATTTCCTTCTTTTGTAAATAATAAGACGCAATCTGCTCCTTCGGTTTCTTTCCACTCGACAGCTACTCTTTCAGAGGCCAGGGTATCGACGGTCTTGCCAACGTAATCTGCCTGAATAGGGAGGTCACGGCTGTAGCGGCGGTCAATGAGGGTGAGTAATTGAACCTGCGACGGACGGCCAAAGGTAAGCAAGGCATCGAGGCCTGCTCTGATGGTGCGCCCTGTAAAGAGAACATCATCGAGTAGGATGATGCGTTTGTTTTCTATAGAAAAATCGATGTTGGTAACACTTGGCAAGAGCGGTGTTTCTCGGCGACGAAAGTCATCGCGGTGAAAAGTGATGTCAAGTGAACCAGCTTGCACGGTGTGTCCGAGAATGGCTTCTAGTTGCGCTTTGATGCGTGCAGCCACATGAATACCGCGGGGCTGAAGCCCTATGAGCACAGAATTTTGGAAGTCGTGGTGGGTTTCAACAAGTTCATGGGCAAGCCTTTTGAGCGTCAGTTCGAGCTGGGTTGCATTGAGTATGACTTGCTTTTCCATTAAGGCAAAGATACTTTAAAAATCTTATTCTTGTTCGAGGTCAGCGATTAAAAAAAAGCTACCCGTGATCCATAAGAGGTCATTTGAATTCATTTGTGCTAGCAAGCTTGCTTTTGCCACATTGATGTCGTCATAGATGGTTTCGATGCCGAGGCTTTGCCAATCTTCATTTGTTTTACTCCTTAAATTCTGAAAGGTACAAGCAGCTATTTCAGCATCTTTTGGAAAAAGCGCAAGGATTTCAGCCGCATTTTTATCTTTAGAAGCACCGTAAATGATGTAAAGCTTACCTACAAGTTCTTTTTCGATGATTCGCAACGTGGCCTCTATACCAGCTGTGTTGTGCGATACATCGACAAGTACTTTTGGTTGTTGTTGCACCAGCTCTAGGCGCCCAAAATGCCCTGTATTTTTAAAAAGATTTTGAAGTGAAATGGAAATAAGTTGTGGCGTTAATTGCTCACCTAATAGGGTGAGGCTCACTAGAGCATTCTTCAGGTTTTGTTTTGCGTAGCCCTGAACCCCGGTCAAAAATTGCGGATCAATGGGGAACCCTTCGGCAAAATAAATCGGGGCGTGTAAGGATTGTGCGTATTGCTCAAACACTTTAACGGTATCCTTGCTTTTCTCACCGATCACAACGGGTACATTTGTTTTAATGATCCCGGCTTTTTCAAAAGCAATTTCACCTAGCGTGTTTCCGAGAAACTCTTGGTGGTCTAATGAAATATTGGTGATGATGGATACACGTGGAACTATTACATTGGTGGCATCTAGCCGACCACCCAAACCTGTTTCGATCACCATAAAATCACAGTTTTGGTCTTGAAAATAGGCGAGTGCCATCGCAAAGGTCAACTCAAAAAAGCTGGCGTCGAGCTCGGGTAATTTTATTTGGATGTCGCGACAAAATTGGACAACAAAATCAGAAGAAATTACTTGCCCGTTGATGCGTATGCGCTCTGAAAAGTCGTAAATATGTGGTGAGGTAAAGAGCCCAACTTTGTATTGTTTTTCTGTCAATATACTCGCACAATAGGCAGCTGTGCTCCCTTTACCGTTAGTGCCGGCAATATGAATGCTTGGTATTTGCTGTGGCTCAATTTTCAGTTGTTCTAGTAGCAAGAAAACTCGCTCTAGGCCCGGTTTGTATGCACTTGCACCAATTTGCTGGTAAGCGGGGAATTTGGCGAAGAGCCACGCTACACTTTCTAAATATGTTTGATTTTTGTTCAATTTTTCAGTCAAAGAAAAAGAAAGGCAGTTAGACCAGAAAGGTAACCAATGAGGGCCAAAGGTGCAATGCGCTTGAGATACCAACCAAAAGCAATTTGTTCCATACCCATTGCAACAACTCCGGCAGCTGACCCTATGATGAGAATTGAACCACCTGTTCCGGCGGCAAAAGCAATCATGTGCCACGAATCAGCATCCATGGCATCTTTGAACATGCCCATTGATGCTGCTACGAGTGGAACGTTGTCAACAATTGCCGAACCAATTCCTAGTAAAGAAATGTAAAGTTCTTTAGATATTCCAGTTGAAAGAATATACTCTCCAAATTGCTCAATGAGACCCATTGTCTCGAGGCCAGCAACGGTCATGAGAATACCTAGAAAAAACAAAATGGAAGGCATTTCAATTTTACTCAGGGATTTTAAAGTAGGGCCCACGTGATCGGCTTTATTTTTTTCATCAATGGAGCTCAGGTTCAGCTGACGCTTACTCAGTACTTCGCCAATGAGCGCAAAAATAGCAAGTGAAAATAGCATCCCCATGTAAGGAGGTAAATGTGTCACCGTCTTAAAAACAGGTACAAGGATGATCAAAAACAAGCCCGTCACTAATACAAAACCCGCATTTTTCTGCGTTTTTTGGACTTCTGTGACTTCAAAACGACCTTTAAATATAGGAATACGCTTAGCAATGAGTAAGGGAATAACAATAGTAAGTAAGGAAGGAAGCAATAAATGTTCGATGAGTTTCATCACACTTACTTTACCACCAATCCAGAGCATTGTTGTCGTGACATCGCCAATAGGAGACCAAGCCCCACCTGCATTGGCACTAATTACGGCAAAGCCTACCATCCATTGCCTCAGCTCCTTGACTTTTACTAGTTTTCGAAGTATAGAAATCAAGACAATTGTTGCAGTAAGGTTATCAATTACTGCGGATAACACAAATGCAAGTATCGAAATGACCCACAACAAACCATAATTGGTTTTGACATTGATGAGCCGCTGCACGCTATTGAATCCATCGAAATAATCGATCATTTCGACAATCGCCATAGCACCCATCAAAAAAATCAAGATTTCCGATGTTTTGCCAAAATGGTGCAGCAAGATTTCATTGGTGTATTCCTTGTTTGGTATAACCATGGCAATGAGTGCCCATGATAGAGCCATCATTAATAAAGCGGGTATGAGCTTGTCAATTTTTAAAGTGTGCTCTAGTGTTATCGCTGTATAACCAACAATAAAAATGAGAACAACTAATAGTGTTACAGACATGCGAACTAAACGAGTTGTTTAAGGGCAATTTCAAAAGCTGCTTTGGCAATACCTGTTTTACCCGGATGAATAACTTGTGTTTTTTGTAATGCTTTGAAGATGGTTTGGCTCGCGTCTTCAAAAATAAGCGCATCTTCTAAGCTAGACAGATCTGAGCTCATGAGGTAGGCAAAAACTCTTGCCATGCCACAGTTGGCAATGAAGTCAGGAATAAGTGCGAGGTTCGCATCAGCTTTTTCGGCAATAGGGCCAAAGAAAATTTCTTGATCGGCGAATGGCACATTGGCACCAGATGAAATAACGCTAACACCTGCTTTTAATAATTGCTCAAGTTGTTCTTCGTTGATCATGCGGCTGCCTGCACAAGGGATAAAAACATCGGCAGGAGTAGACCAAAATGCTCGGTTGGTTGCTTCATAACTGAGCATGTTTGACGCAGCTAACTCATTGCCATTTTTATTGATAAATAGCGCGCGAACTTCGTCAAATGAAAGGCCTTCTGTGGAGATGATGCCGCCAACTCGGTCAATGATGCCCACAATAAGTGCACCTTTTTGAGCTAAGTAGTAAGCTGCCGCTGAACCAACATTTCCCCAACCTTGTACCAAAACGCGTTTACCTTTTAAATCTCCGCCCCACAAAGTGTAATAATGTTCAATAGAAGATGCCACACCGTAGCCCGTAATCATATCAGCTACAACATAGTTGTTTTCTAATTTAGGACTGTATTTTTCGTCAATCAATACTTTAGAAACCCCTCTTTGCAATTGCCCGATGCGGTTGATTTTTTGGGTATCGTTTGGTTTGAAGTGGCCATTGAAAACGCCTTCTTGCGGATGCCAAACACCGCACTCTTCGGTCATTGGAATCACTTCATGGATTTCGTCTACGTTGAGGTCACCGCCTGTGCCATAATAAGTTTTGAGTAGGGGAGAAACTGCCGCAAACCAACGCTTTAGCACCTCCTTTTTTCGTGGATCTTTGGGATCAAAGTTAATACCGGATTTGGCACCACCGATTGCTGGGCCAGCCACTGTAAACTTTACTTCCATGGTTTTTGCCAAAGACTCTACTTCTCTTTTATCTAGGCCTACACGCATGCGCGTACCGCCACCGGCTGCTCCTCCGCGCAATGAATTGATCACCACCCATCCTTCAGCTTCTGTTTCTGGGTCTTTCCATTCAAATACGATTTCAGGTCTTTTATTTTCAAATTTGGAGAGTAGTTCTTTCATCTTGTGTGTTGTTTCTTTGCTGGGCAAAATTACCAATATTTATTATCTAGAGAGTTTTCCTTGGTAATCATGTAGGGTTCCGGTACAGAGTGCTTCACTTGCTCCTGTAACACTTGCAATGGTTGTGACCTCTTTTCGAATAAATCGGGCACCAAGAAATGCAAAGATCAGGGCTTCCTTGAAAGCAATAATTTTTTGATCTGGTATCATCAAATCGCCATTAAATTTCCCAGCAATGTTTTGCATCAGCAACGCATTAAAAGCCCCACCTCCTGTCACGAGCACTTTTTGAAGCCCGAGCTGATGGAAATCTTGTGCAGTGATGATACTTAGTAATTCGATATGCGTACGGAGTTTATCAGCCAATGATAATTCATCAAAGAAGGGAAGGTACTGCGACTGCATCCATTCGGTACCTAAAGATTTCGGTCCAGTTTGCGTAAAATAGGGAAGCGCCAAGAGTTTTTCAAGAACGGCGGCATCAACTTTACCTGTGCTGGCTAAATTTCCGTTTTCATCAAATTCACGTCCAATTTCGCGCATCCAGAGATTGAGCGGTAAATTGGCTGGCGCGATGTCAAATGCCACATGTGTTCCATTTTTTTGACAAGATACATTGGCGAATCCTCCTAGATTTAGAAATCCATCGGCTTGGTCGCTAAAAAGTAAGGCGTCACCAATGGGTACTAAGGGGGCACCTTGCCCGCCTGCTACCACATCGAGCGTTCTGAAATCATTG
Organism: Bacteroidota bacterium; assembly: GCA_041176605.1. Classification (GTDB taxonomy): domain Bacteria; phylum Bacteroidota; class Bacteroidia; order Flavobacteriales_D; family Crocinitomicaceae; genus UBA952. Next base: position 7,372 of record JBEDCS010000009.1, on the reverse strand, counting down.
ATTACTGGAATTTGGGTGTGGTAATTCAATGTTACGCCACAGCCAATTTGAACGGTGAATCCTTGTTCGGGTTGATGAAAAATAGTTTGTCCGTGCGCTGCAATGGCTGCTATTTGAGCTGCATCAATAGTGTAGTTTTCGCAAAATTCATGTACGCATTTTGCATAGTATAACCCAAGTTCATGATGCAAGTGAAAAAGAGCCGGGCTCGACATTTGTGTACTCGTTTTGAGTTTTGAAAGCAGGGCCTCTGGATAAGAAATGGTTTGGGCATTAATGATTTGAAAAACAGGGTTTTGATTAGTATGAAATTCAAATTCAACATGGGCAATATCTAGCCCATCCAATGATGTTCCGGACATCAGACCAAGCAGCTGTATTTTATTCGTGTCTTTTGCTTTCAAGAATAGGGGAATTCGTTTATTTTTGTCAAAATTAAAATTATAAATCAGTCAACATGAATTTTGAACTCACCGAAGAACATCTAGCCGTTAAGGAAGCAGCCCGCGATTTTGCGCAAAACGTCCTGAAGCCTGGCGTGATTGAAAGAGATAACCTACAGAAATTTCCTGCTGAGGAAATCAAACAACTCGGCGAGCTCGGTTTTATGGGTATGATGGTTGATCCTAAATACGGAGGAAGTGGCATGGATACACTTTCTTATGTACTCGCTATGGAAGAAATTTCTAAGGTAGATGCTTCTGCTTCTGTTTGTATGTCTGTCAACAACTCGTTGGTTTGTTGGGGTCTTGAACATTTCGGATCAGAAGAACAAAAACAAAAATACCTTGTTCCACTGGCCAAAGGAGAAAAAATCGGTGCTTTCTGTTTATCTGAACCTGAAGCAGGCTCAGATGCGACTTCACAACGCACGACGGCAGTTGACATGGGTGACCACTACTTACTTAATGGTACCAAAAACTGGATTACCAATGGTTCTTCAGCTTCTATTTACTTAGTTATTGCTCAAACTAACCCAGAATTAGGTCACAAAGGCATCAACGCCCTTATCGTAGAACGCGGAATGGAAGGTTTTGTAGTAGGTGCCAAAGAAGATAAAATGGGTATCCGCGGTAGCGATACACATACGCTATTATTCAATGATGTCAAGGTCCCGAAAGAAAATCGCATCGGTGAAGACGGCTTCGGCTTTAAATTCGCCATGAAAACACTTTCTGGTGGTCGCATTGGTATCGCTTCTCAGGCCTTAGGTATTGCAGCTGGTGCTTTTGAATTGGCAGCTGCTTATTCTAAAGAACGCCAAGCATTTGGTAAAGAAATCTATAAGCACCAAGCTATTTCTTTTAAATTGGCAGACATGGCCACTGAAATTGAAGCTGCGCGTCTACTTGTTTACAAAGCAGCCCAAGACAAAGATGCTGGCCGCAATTATGACCAATCAGGTGCAATGGCCAAGCTTTATGCTTCTAAAGTTGCCATGGAACAAACGGTTGAAGCTGTCCAAATTCACGGAGGCTACGGTTTTGTTAAAGAATACCATGTAGAACGCATGATGCGTGATGCCAAAATCACTCAGATCTACGAAGGAACTTCAGAAGTACAAAAAATCGTTATTTCAAGAGGGATACTTAACGCCTAAACAAACGCTTATGTTGGCACCTTTCAATCTTCAAAAATGGATCGATGAAAATCGAGACCTACTCAAGCCACCAGTTTCTAATAAAAACTTGTACAAAGAGGCAGGTGATTTCATCGTGATGATAGTTGCAGGTCCTAATGCCCGCAAGGATTACCATTACAACGAAGGTGAAGAGCTTTTCTATCAACTTGAAGGAGACGTAAATGTTCGTATTCAACACGAAGGAAAGGCCAAAGACATTATCGTGAAAGAAGGTGAAATGTTTTTATTGCCTGCCAACACGCCACATTCTCCTGCCAGGGGTGAAAACACGATTGGATTAGTGATTGAACGTGTCAGAACCGGCACCAATCTTCAGGATGGCCTTATGTGGTTTTGTGAGCAGTGCAACAATCATTTGCATACTTATCGTTTTGCACTAGAAAACATTGAGAAAGATTTTCTTCCTCGCTTTAAAGAGTTTTATGGTTCTGAAGAAATGAGAACCTGTAAAGCTTGTGGGCATATTATGGAAACAGATCCTAAATTCGTTTAGCCTTTTAAAAAGTTTCATTCAAAAAAAATGCCTTTCATTGAAAGGCATTTTTTTTGAATGTTAATTTAGTTATTGCTGGATATACGTTACGCGGTGAACATCTCCAGTCTGAAAAACTTCTTCTTCCAAGACCATGCGTTTGCTACGCAATTCCTTGACCGTATATTCGTGTACAGGATTGATCGTCGTGGTATCCTCGTACATGTAAAGAATCGTGGAATCCCCTCCAAATTTCCAGGTACCATGGCTATATGTTCCTTGGATTTGTCCGAGCTCATTGCTGAAATTTGACATAGAGTAGGTGCCATCTTTGTCGATGCTCATTTTTGAAGTAACTGCGGCATCGTAGATATTGTTGCCGTTGAGCACGTAATCTGCGAGTTTCCAGTCATTGCACAAACGTGCCTTCTTTGTTTGCAAAGAAAAATTGGGCCCTTCTGAGAATTTCGAACAGGCACTCAATCCAAGAGTTACCAATGAAAAAGTGAAAAGTAAACGCTTCATCTGAGATTAGTTTTTAGGAATGTAAGTCATGGCTGTAACGCTGTTGTTACTGCCAATTCTTTCAAATTTAATTTCATCCTTGGCTAATTTGATGATATTCCAAGTGTTGTTTCCGTTGATAGTGAAAGTGGTATTGGTTCCGCTAGAATTAAAGGCCACTTGCATTTTGTCTTCTGAAAAACTCCAAGTTCCGGCAACTGGGCCAGTATAATTGAATCCTAAATAGCTGATTTTAGCGGTGTCTTTAAAAGATCCGTCCTTTTCAATTATTAGTGTTTCTGAGTAACCAGCGTCTACTGCGTTGACACCATTAAGTGTTTTAGCAGAAAGAACCCAAGTACCTGCAAGACGCGATGTTTTTGAAGACAAAGCCAAGCTTGGACCTTCTGCATATTTGCTACAAGAGGTAAGTGCACCAGCGCCGATGAAAAGGGCACTCATTGCGATAAAAAATAGTTTTTTCATGATTTCAAGTTTGAACAAATCTACACATTCACTTGAACTTATTCAAGAACTAGTTTAATTTTGTCGCATGAAATACGTCTTTCCATTCTTTTTAGCTTTTATATTGTGGTCTTGTGATGCCAAAAAGCCGGCTTCTACTCATGAACCGCAAGAGAAAGCTTGTCAGCAAGTGCAGGCAAATACAACTATTGAACTTGGAGTTAAAGGTATGGTTTGCCAGATGGGCTGTGGCGGAAGCATCCGCAAAGCCTTAAAAGAAACCTGTGCCGTTGCGCGTGTTGAGGTCAATTATATCGATAGTATCGAGGAGCAAACAATATTGGTACATTATGACCGCAAACAAATTGCTCCTTCACAAATGCTGAGCTTACTCTCAACAATCAATGATCAGCAATTTACAGCAAGAATCAAAGGAACACCTACAAACCTCAAATGAAACTATCCTTTAAGCAATTAGGTGAGGGTAAACCATTAGTCATCTTACATGGTTTGTTTGGCTTTTCTGACAATTGGCAAACACATGCCAAAAAATTGGCCGAATATTTTCAAGTAACGCTTGTCGATCTTAGAAATCATGGGCATTCACCTTGGTCCGATGAGTTTAGTTATGCGCTAATGGTGGAAGACCTCCACGCATTGTTTCAGGACTTACAAATAACAAACCCAATTTTACTTGGTCATTCTATGGGTGGTAAATTGGGCATGCATTACGATGACACTTTCCCTAATTCACTTGAAAAGCTCATTGTTGTCGATATGGGTATCAAGGCTTATGCACCGCACCATGACCACATTTTGGCGGCTATTCATGCCATTGACCTCAGTGAAATGACGGCCAGGAGCCAGGCCGAGGCCATTTTGAAATCTTTCATTGATTCAGAAGGTGTCCGACAATTCTTATTGAAGAATCTATATTGGGAAGACAAAGGTAAATTAGCTTGGCGAGTAAATTTCCCTGTACTAGAAGCCAGTATGCCCGAGATTTTAAAAGCCCTACCTGCTTTTGAGTCTTTTACGCCAACCTTATTTATTCGAGGTTTGCTTTCCAACTACATTTTGGATGAAGATATCACTTCCTTAGAAGAGCAATACCCAGACATGCAATTGGTCTCTATTGCCAATGCCGGACATTGGGTACATGCCGAAGCCCCTGATGCGTTTTTAGATGCCGTGTTGGCTTTTAGCCTACGTTAGCATTACCATTCATCGTTTATTTGATAAAGCTTAAGTTGCTATTTAATAAGACTTTATGAAATATTTATTCCAATAAAAAAGGGAGCCCGAGGGCTCCCTTTTCAATTTAGCTTTTCACATTCGCTTATTTGCGGATTGCTAATTTTTTAGTAACGATTGTACCGTTAGCTGCAACGCTTACAGTGTACATACCGTTGTTCAATGCACTTGTGTTGATCGCAACGTTTTGTGTACCGTTGATACCAGCTAAAGTTTGTGTAGCAACAACTTTACCAGCCATGTCAATTACATTGATGACGGCATCGGTTGTGTTTTTCACTGTGAAAGTCACGTTTGTTGCATCTGCAGCTGGGTTAGGAGCTACTTCAAGACCGAAGCTAGCTACTTCTTCGTTCACACCCAAAGCTGGGTCGAAGTTCATGCGAACCATTGGTTGTGAAGTTGTGTAGTACCAAGTAAGGTCAGTCATGTCGTAGTAGTAGCACGTTTGTACTGGTGCAGGACCAGCTGTACCAACTACTAAATCGTTTGTTGCACCGCCGTCACCGTTAGAACCAGCTACAAGTAAGTAAGACTCACCAGCATTCAATGGATAGCTTCCACCTAAGAAAGAAAGTGTTACTTCTGCATCTAGGTCTGAGTTTTGTAAAACGTAAGGACCTGTTTCGTCAACATAAAGGAAGTCTCCGGTTGCAGGATCGATAGAATACAATTTAAGATACATTTCAGCTCCTGGCTCAGCAGCACCGTTGATGTATACAGAACCACCACCGATAGAAACGTTTGAGAAAATATCAAAAATGTTCCCTACCTCAAAGCCCATACCACCGTTGAATGAACCGTTAAGTGCAGTGCCGTTGTCACGTGAATAAACATAAGGGTTTACTGCGATTGTAGCGAAGTTATTCAAGGCGTTATTACTTGGGTCGCCGTCTGTTACACCAAGTGCAACGTTTGCAGACAATGCATGGTTAGCAATTGATGAACCTGGTGTGAAAGAAGTTGCACATGCTAAAGTATCAATTTGACCAACTGCAATTGGAGTAGCAGCTGAAGTACCAGTGTAAGAACCTGTTGTTGCAGTGAAAACCGCATCTGTTTGGTTTTGTGCACCGATATTTTCTACTAAACCAGAAAACTCAACTTCAGTTACTTGTGATTGTGGAACTTGGTAGTAAGCCAAACGTTCAGCCCAAAAACCTGTAGAACCCCAAAGAACACCATTCAATTTAACGTCGTTTGCTTCAGGTACGTAAAGTTCTACGTCGTCAACTGCCCAATACCATCCCCAGTAGTCGTTGTCGTGGTAGTAAAATTGAATTTTAACTTGTGACTGACCTGCAGCGATAGAAGAAATATCGATTACAGTAACTTCTGGGTTGCCAGAGTTTTGGTTAGGTGTAAAGTAGTCAGTTTCGTCAGAAATAAGGAATTCTGTCCAAGTAACACCGTTGTCACCAGAAACGCGGATACCACGTGTGTCATGCCACCAACGGAAGTTGTGGTTGTATTTTACTTTTACCACACTGTGTGCAGAACAGTTAATTGCATTTACTGTAGTTGCAGTAGTGATAATTGGCGTACCGTCTTGGTCCTGTGTATTGTTGGCATCAGAGTTTACAAATAAGAAACCATTTGCAGCGGTAGGAGCGGCAAAAGGACTCATTGCAGAAACTGGAATTGAGTTTGGCGTGTTAATGATGTGCCATTGCTCAGGGTTGGATCCTGTGCTCGCAATTGCCCAGTTAGCGGCAGTTGAGAAGTCATCAGACCAAATTGTAGTTGCCTTCGCATCTGCTGAAGGTTTGTGCGCAACGCTAGACCCAACTTCGAAAGAAGCTTTTTTGTCTAGACGCGGTGCGTTGATGCTTTTCACTTGTGCATGAAAAGTACCTGCTGCCGTCAAGGCAAGAAAAGAAAAGTACAGTTTTTTCATTGTGGATAATTTAGATTCCCACAAATATAACGAAAATGCTACAAAAACCTTTTTAATGCACCCGATTCAATAAAAAATCTGCCAATTCATAAAAAGCAACTTTTGAATGCTGACTTTCTATTTGATCTAGGGCTTTGAGCGCTTCTTGATGAAAGACGTTCATCTTTGATTCACAATAGGATTTTGCTCCTAGTTCATGATATATTTTTTGCGTCTGAGCAATTTTTTCTGCGTCATTTTCAAGCAGAGCAATTTGATCAAGAACAGCTCTTTGTGATGGATTCGCGAGGCTTTTTGCTGAAATGGAAAGCAGTGTTTTTTTATTGGCTAAAACATCACCACCAATTTGTTTACCAACCTGAGCTTCTGTTCCAAATAAATCAAGGAGGTCGTCTTGGATTTGAAAGGCCAAGCCCAGTTGCTCTCCGAAGCGATAAATTTGTTGTGCAGCCATTGTATCTGCACCACCAATGATAGCTCCTAACTCAAGGGCACAACCCAATAAAACTGACGTTTTGAGTCTGATCATCTCGATATATGCTGCTTCAGTGACATCATCGCGTTGCTCAAAATCCATATCGTATTGCTGGCCTTCACAGACTTCAATAGCAGTTTGGTTAAAGACAGTAAAAAGCTTTTGAAACGTTGCAGGTTCGTAGTTTGCTAAGCATTGATAGGCCTTCACGAGCAGAACGTCACCTGAAAGAATGGCAATATTGGCATTCCATTTTTCATGAACAGTTTGCTGCCCCCTGCGCAAGGGTGCGGCATCCATGATGTCATCGTGAATCAAAGAAAAATTATGAAAAAGCTCTACGGCTAGCGCTGCTTGAAGACCATCTTTTGCTTGTTTACCAAAAGCTTCAGCAGCTAGAAGCGTTAATATTGGCCGCATTCTTTTACCACCAAGCTTTAAAAAATAATTGAGTGGCTCGTAAAGGTTGGCAGGTTGCTGAGGTAAGTTAAAATCGCGCAGTGCATTTTCAATGAGCTCGGAATAGGTAGCGAGTGTTTTCATTCAAACAGAACAGAAAATAGGATAAAAGGTTTTTTATAACCAGCGGAAAATATCGTCGAACAGGCGCTTACCCCATGGAGTAGTGCCGTATTCCTTTTCAATTTTTGCCCGAAGTTCGTT
>JBEDCS010000008.1:0-5055 GCA_041176605.1 Bacteroidota bacterium | reverse complement strand
CTTTTCGAACGAACATTTTAATCGAGTTAACTCGTTGTTTTTCAGATATTTTGAAGGAAATAAAAAGCGGAGATCCGATCGTAATTGATCAAATCTCCGCTCGAGTGACCCCGGAGGGATTCTAACCCCCAACCGCTGGAGCCGAAATCCAGTGCGCTATACAGTTGCGCCACGGAGCCGTAGGTATCCGGGGTGTAACTGAAATCCTAAAATTAGGACAGTTGCGCCACGGAGCCGAAAAAATTATTTGGATTTAATATCCGAATTGTTGCAAAAATAGAAGAAATCAGGGTTGGATTCAAAAAAAAACACCAATTTAGCTGCATGTCGATAGAAATCGATATCTTCGTTACTTAAAATTAAATACAATGAAAAAAATTACACTTGCATTCGCACTTTTAGTCGGAACTTTCGGTTTCGCTCAAACTGGTAAATGGGGTATTCAATTGAACCACGGTGCACATTTTGGCGGAGAGCTTGGTACAGGTCTTTCTTTAAACGGTGGTGTTTCATACAACCTTGCTAAAAATATTCAAACCAAACTCGACGCAGGTATCGACTACCTCGGTGAAGACAACCTTTCTCGCCTTACACTACAAATTGGTGCAGACGTTATCGGAATGGCTAATGCTGAGTCTAAATTAGGTTTGACGCTTCATGGTGGTGTTGGTCTATTGAACAACGGCAACATGATCTTTAACGATACGTACATGCTTCGTGGAGACGACATGGTAGCCTTAACTTTTGGTGTGTCACCTACAGTTAAAGTAAGCGAGCATGCGGGTATCTTAATCGATTGGTCATACGCTAAGCTTTTCAAAATTGATGGTGACCTCTCAAAATACATGACAGGTACTGTTGGTTTCTACTACCGTTGGTAAGAAACACCTTATAGAATTAAAAAAGGCGAGCCATTTGGTTCGCCTTTTTTTTGTGCCTTTTTGTAATTTTTAGGAACCCTTGAATGCTTTGATACCCTTCCAGTAGAGCAACAAAGTAATAAAGAGCAGGATGTGGCTCAAATCGTTTCGGTCAAACCACTGCGCTAAATTGATTTTTTGGCTCTGAATGATTGCACTAGGAAAAAGCGTAAGCACTGCAATCCAAAAGTATTTAAAGTTGGGGTGGTATTTTTTTTGATAATGCCATGCAAGAAAAAATAAGGAAAAAATCATTCCGATGCCGCTAACAATTGAGGGCACCGCTAAGCCTTTACTTTGGTCGATACTGAGGTCTACCGTATTGAAAACAATTATTTCTATGATAACGCCAAGCAGCAGAAGTAGCATAGCACCTTTTTTGAAAAGTTGTTGTTGGCGTAGGTTTGGCCATAGACTGATTTGAGCCAAACTTAGAAAATAGGTGGAAATCATGCTCAAGAGCCAAGAAGGGTATTTGCCCCAAAGTCCGAGGTAATGATACAAAAAATGACCCAAGCCACCGGCAAGAAAACTAAAGCCAAAAATGAGGTAAAAACGTCTCCAATTGGTGTAAAATGGATGCTTACTTTGTATTTTTTTGATTTTTGCAGCAATGATAAGGGCAGTACTAAATAAAAAGATATCGCCGATCAACGCATTGGGTTCAAGGAAATGAAAACCCCAAATGTCTAGTTGGATCTTTTCAAAATCATGTCCAATCATTGACTTTCTTCTTTAAAGCGATGGATATTCTTAATTAATATGCGCTCTACTAACAACGGTGAGATTCTATTGAGCAATTGATTGAGTTTACCTAGTATCGTTTGCGTGTTGCTAAATCGACGGTTTTCAAGAAGTTTGATGCAATCTTGGGCCACGCGTTCCATACTGAGCACCTTTTCATCTGAACGGGCTTTTAACGGCTGCATTTGTCCGTTGGCACCTACGGTTAGTTTTTGGTGTTCGATGGCGGTTTTAGCAACTCTTAATATACCAACGTGTAGTTGATGCTCGTGTTCTTCAATTCTGAGTGCTTCTGCAAAGGTTTGTAAGGCCATTTTGGAGGCAGAATAGGGTGCAAGCCCAGGTAAGCCGTGAATGGCGGCTAGACTTGAAATGAAAATGATACTTCCTTTTTGAAGACGGATATGAGGCAAGGCAATTTGAGTTGGGAAAATACAGCCATTGACATTGCTGTTAAAGACTTGACTGAGCACGTCGGGATGCAATTGTGCAATATTGCCACGACTCGAAATACCTACATTGTTGATGAGGTAATCGAGTTTACCGCATTGTTCAATGCAGGCATGGACGAGTTTTGTAGCTTCTTCAAAGTTACTGACGTCAGCTGCTATGGCGATGGCGCGTCCGCCGTTTTGCTCAATTTCAGCCCTGACAACATCTATTTTATCTTGTTGACGGCCGTTCAAAACAACCGTAGTTCCTTTTTTGGCTAGTTCTAGCGCAATGGCTTTGCCAATTCCTTGACTTGAGCCAGTCACAAGGGCTACTTTGTGCTGAAAACGGCTCATGATTGACGATTATAATGAATTTCTGGATGGTGTTTGAGTGCAGTGAGGCTGTTGGTCCAGGCCATGCCGATATGCACAAGCACAGAAATCCAGATGTTTCCAGACATCAGGGTGAGTAGGCATAAAACAAAGCCAAGCGGAGCTGCACCTAGGGTTTCATCGAGTCCTTTGGGAATATGTGTTGCTGAATATAAGGCCACATTGACCGCGATTGCTAACCAAATACCATACGCCTCGACCAGCGGAAAAAGCAAGATCCCTCTAAAAAGTAATTCATAGCCCACCAAGTAAACTGCCCAACCAATTAAATTGAGCCTAAAGGTTTTTTTGGTCCATACCTTGGCCCTAATTTGTGGATAATTGACTAGGTTTTTTTCTTTTTTGGCTGAATAAGCAGCAAGTGGAATGACAAGAAGCAGCATTCCGATGATGACTAATAGGTTAAATAGCAAGGTGTCGGTTCTGAAATTTAAGCCATAATAGGCCAAGCCCCTCTTGGGTTCGATGAATAACAAAACCAATAATGGGAAGACGCCCATGCTAAAAAAACCTAACCATTTGGTCATGTAAATAAAACGCAACCAAGCGGTGTCGTGGTCATGGCGTGCAAAATATCGCGCTTTGATTTTTTCAGATTTAGAGCCAAACCAAAATATCACAAAACCAATTAGGGTTAAATATATTGGTGCGATGCCCCCGGTTAAGGTAGCTTGATCAAAAGGGAGGGGTAGGTAATGGATCATGTATTAAGCAATGTAGCCATTATCTTTGTACCAACCCATGCAATCCGAAATGGCTTCTTCAATTGGAGTGCTTGGTAATAGTAATTCTTGGCGTGCTTTGTCCGGAGAATAAAATTGCTTCACACTTGCCATTTTGGCCATGGAATAGCTCAATTTTGGCGCTTTGCCGGTTATTTTGGCTTTTAAGGAATTGATGGCACCGACCATATTGATCGCAAAACCAGGAAACTTCTTGATTTTAAAGGGCTTATTAAATACTTTAGCGGCCTTCTGAAACATTTCACCGAAATATAAATTTTCGTTGCCGACGATATAGCATTCGCCCAAGCGCCCCATGTGAAGGGCATTGACAGTAGCGACTGCTACGTCTTTGGAATACACAAAGTTTTTACCGCCACCTGCATAGCCTGGAAGCTTATTATTGTAAAGTTCAATGAGCATGCGACCAGAAGTTGGACCCGAATCGAAGGGGCCAATCATGTAAGTAGGGTTCACAACGATGACTGGGAAATGCTGAGTTTTGAATAAGTCGATGAGGTAACATTGCGCTTCGTATTTGCTGTCCATGTAGTCCATCTTGAACTGATGCGCCTCGTAAGTGTTTTTTTCGTGACCCGGCATGGACTTAGGCCCGTGGTCAAAGGAATTTGCCGTGCCAATTTGTACCATGCGTTGATAGGCAAATTGCTGAGCAAAATCTGCGATATTTTTGACACCTTGTAAATTGACTTCATGAATGATACCCAAGCGTCTGGGCCAAATAGTGGTGAGGGCAGCGATGTTAATGACGTAATTACAGCTAGCCATTTCTTTTTCTAGAAAAGCACGGTCGAGAATGTTGCCTTCAACGATTTCAATAGCTAAACCATCTAATACTTGAGTACTGGTTCCGGGTAAAATCTGGGCTTTTACTTGAAAGCCTTGTTGGAGCGCCTCGCGGGTAACACTTGCGCCAAGCATGCCATTGGCACCTGTGATGAAAACTTGTTTATTCATGAAAGGAATAAATCGGAGAACAAAGGTTCTCAAAAATTAGACGAGCAAAGATATTAAAATTTCCAAGAAATACCGGTATTCAACTGCCACAGGTTGAGCTTGAATCCTTGGCCTGTCTGAGACTCATAACCCTTCCACTGCAACAGATAACTTGGCTCTAAGTAAATTCCTAAATGTCGATTGGCGAAATATTCAAATTTTAAACTTTGCTGTTGGTAGATGCTCCAACGTTCGAGATGTTGTGTGATATTTAATTGACTCGGGCTATATCCAGGTATACTGAGTGTTTGTTGTGCAGTTGTTATGTAGTTAAAGTTGAGTCCTGTAGATAATTGTAGCCCAAAGTTGCCGATTCTTTTTTCATAGCCAAACTGAATCGGGACTTCCAAAAAATTGAGGCGCACAGCGCTTTCATAATGAGTGTGTACATGGCTCGTGTCAGAACCAAATGGTGGGTTAGGAGGGAAATTAGGCCATGGACCGTTTTCGAGCTGTTCATCAGCTATTTTTCTTTGACCAAACACATAGGTAAACAAATAGTGCTCTTTGTCATCGTAGGAGTACACGTTTGTTTTGTTAAAATTTTCGGTCAAAGATATTTGTTGCAGACCTAAACCCAACCCAATGAACCAACCTTTTGGAAAGTGATATTGTAACTGAAGTGTAGGTTTTTGTTGTGTGATGGCCCTTTGGGTAAATGTTGCTGAATTATTGAGGTTGTAAGCTGGTGTATGGAGTTGTCCGAGTGCATTTCTACTGGCAATCTGTATACTCAAACGACTCAGGTTATTTTTACTAGCCAGTCCCATTTTCAAGTTTTGTTTGGCGACTGGAATGGGTTTTAAGCGAAGTGTTTGAAGCGCG
>JBEDCS010000007.1:0-5392 GCA_041176605.1 Bacteroidota bacterium | reverse complement strand
CCAGGATCAAACTCTCCGTTGTATAATAACTTCGAATTTTAAGAGCTCGAGTATGTTTGTTTTTATTCTTAAAAACGCTGTTTCCTTATTTCTCAATACTTCAAAGAACTTATTCTTTAGCTAGTAAATCAAAGCTTCCGCTCTACTTACCCTGTCTGAACTTACCGCTTTTCGAATGGACCGTTGTCTCAATTGCGGGGTGCAAAGATATGTACTCTTTTTGGTTTCGCAACAATTTTTTGAAAGAAATTTTAAAAAAAATATTTGCGTAGAGACAAGTAGTCTAACGATCAAGCATTTGGAAGGTTTCATTATTTTAAACTTTTTTGTGGAAACCTAGCTTTTTAGGCATCTTTGTAGCAGATGATCTTCAATAAAAGGAAATATTTAAAAGACTTAGATGACGTAGAAATCTTGCTTCTATATAAAAAGGAGCAATGGTCGCTGTGTATCGATGAATTATTCCTGCGTTATGGTCACCTTATATATGGTGTGTTTTTAAAATATGTGAATGATAAAGATGAGGCGGCGGATTTATTGATGGAGCTGTTTAGAAAACTACCTCAGCTTCTTATCCAACACGACATACTTCAACTAAGACCATGGTTACATACAGTTGCCAGAAATGAAGCACTACAACATATTCGTAAAGGGACTAAACACACTCACGTATCTTTTGATGCTTTATCAATGGAGCCGGTGCTTTCCGATCAAAACAATGGTGAACAAATAGAAGAAGTAGAAGGCTTAGAAGACCAACTTCAGTTACTAGAAAAAGTAATCTCGCGATTGAAACCTGATCAGGAACTATGTATTAGACTCTTTTTCATGGAGCAATTGAGTTATGAGCAAATCATGTCAAAAACCCAATTTAGTTTTAAAGAGGTGAAAAGTCATTTGCAAAATGGCAAGCGCAATCTTAAAATTTTAATGGAACAAAACCAAAATAATGAAAGCAACTAAAGCAGCATTCAAGCAATATTTATTGAGCAAGCAGCAAAAAGAAAAGCAGGCTTTTGAAAAGCAGCATCTTGATGATGAACTTGTAATGGATGCCATCGAAGGTTACCAAAATGATCCAAGAGCCTGGGATCGTTTTGAGCAACTCGAAAAAAAATATTCATCTAAAAGAACACGAAAGTATAGTATATATGCCCTTTCGTCTATTGCACTAACAGTTTGGTTGGCTTTTCTTTTTATTGGCCGTAATGATGAAAATGCTGGAGCTCCTCATAAAAACCCATCTAAAACACAAGATAAAGCGCTGCAACAGCCTATTAAAATTTTCAAGAAGCAAGATGTAGTGGAACTTCAGCCCATTGCCCAAAAAGATCGAATTACCGCAGCTATTGTCGTAGAGGATTTTCAGCAACAAAGAATTGAAAACACCCAGCCTGAAAAATTTACTGAGCCAATGGATCAATTGCCTGTCAATGGAATTAAAGTTCAAACAGCGGGCAAAAAATTAGAGCGGCGAATGGCCAGAGAATTGCTGATTCAAAATTTCAAAGCGATTGATTATCGTTATTATAGAAAAGCAAATTACAATGCGCGTCAAGTCACTGATGCAGCGGAAGCTCCTGAAGAGGTAAGTATACCTTATAATAATTTGCTCAGTGAAGCGATAGAAGAATTTTCTAAAGGAAATTACAAACTCAGTTTGTTGAACTTTGATCAAATTTTATCTAATTATCCTACCGATGCCAATGCGCTTTTTTATAGTGCATTAAGTCTCTATAATCTGAAAAAATTTAGCGAAGCAGAAAACAGACTCGATAAGCTCAAAGCCAATGAATTTGCTAATTTCGAAGAAGAAGCCAATTGGTATTTACTGTTAGCGTATAAACAACAAAAAAAAGAGGCTGCATTTAGCAGCCTCAGAAAAATAATCAGTGAACAACATGGATTTTATGCCGAAAGGGCTTTGACCATGGACTTCTAAGTAGTGGTTGATTAATGCTGAACACTAATGGTTGCTGAATGCGGCTTGTTTCCGATAAAAAAGTGAACCACGTATAGGCCTTCTTTGATATGCTTTGGTAAAACAACCCATTGCTTGTTAAGGCCAGTTGTTGAAAGCTCCAAATTTTTAGTAAAAACCGATTTTCCATTTAAATCAACAATATTGATACTGGTAGGCTCTATCGTTAAAGTAGAGAATTCAATAAAAATAGCCTCTTTGGCACTTGAATACCCTGCAGAGAATGTATTTTCCGTTTTCAATTCTTCAACTTGCGCTCCGTTTTCAGCCGTAAATACATGTTGAGACAAGTAAATGACGTCACCGTTGTCGTTGTTATTGTTGTTGGCTTTATTGGTAGCCACATAAAAAGTAACGTTGCCCTCATTTGTAGTTGGCGCTACCCAAGTCCAGTTCCAGGTTTGTGTCGCTGATGTGTTGGAGGAGCTTTTGTGCGTAGCATACTTTCGTTGTCCGCCGGCAATTGTGGTTGTTTTGATTTGCGTGTTTGCACCTGCAGTGAACATTCCGGCCATTGTATTTGTCGCATTTAGAGCCGTAACTTGGAAACCCTTTTTGGCAGGATTCGATGCCATCGATAAGTTGACGGTGTAGGTGGTGCCTGGTATGTATTGCGTAATGCCAAAACCAATGTCGTTGTTGACTAAAAGTTGGTTTTCTGAAGCCCCATTTTGTGCCGAACCACTATGGCAACTCGTGCAATTTTGCTCTCCGGGAGCTCCTGCTTGACCACCTGATGGTCCGTTAGCGTTTAGTGGTGCACTTTGGAATCCTTCGAGGCGAGCTGAGCGAAAAGAAAAGAGACCTGTAGTAATCGTTAATAATGCTAGAGGAAAGATTATTTTTTTCATTTTGACCATG
This sequence comes from Bacteroidota bacterium, assembly GCA_041176605.1. Classification (GTDB taxonomy): domain Bacteria; phylum Bacteroidota; class Bacteroidia; order Flavobacteriales_D; family Crocinitomicaceae; genus UBA952. Next base: position 2,550 of record JBEDCS010000007.1, on the reverse strand, counting down.
TATTAAAGTATTGATTTGTATCTTTTAATTATCGAGCTTTCCTTGCGAAATCCAGCATTCAATTTTTTGAATGGTGGAGTCTGGTAATGCCGGGCCACCAATTGGCATCAATTGATAACCACTTGCTTTTAAGGAGCCAATAATTTGATTGGCATTAGCAGAAACTGAGGCGTACGTACTAAAGTCATAACCCGCAGAGGCATTGCCTTGATCATGGCAACCAATGCAATTGGCTTGAATAATGGGCATGACGTCATTGGTAAAAGATATGGTGCTATTACACAGAATATTTGTTGGGCTTACCTTTTCTCGGGTACAAGAATATAATGCGAATGAACAAGAGGAAAGGCAAATAATACCTGAGATAAATAAAATTGAACTTTTCATAATGCGTTTATTTGCTTTGTGCTGGGATTTCAAAATTGACCTTCATCTGATCCGGAACAGCATCGCTTTTGTGGCCAATTTTAAATTCGAGCCTATTGACCATAAATGAACCCTTTAATGTGATTTTATTTCCAGACTTTACATAAGTTGCAGGAACAGTATATGGCTTGGTTATTCCTTTAATGGTAAGATTACCTATGATATTATATGCATTGCCGTCTTTCTTCTCCACTCTTGTTGATTTGAATTTAGCAAACGGGTATTTAACAGCATCAAACCATTCTGGGGTTTGAGACTTTTTGGTCATCATGCCATTGCCCGTCGAAATGGAGCGCACGTCAATTTTTAAGTCGAAACTACACTTTGAGAGGTCTTTTTCATCAAATTCGATATGACCTTCCATTTTTTTGAAAGAACCTGATGGGTCTTTGCTTTTGAACTCTAAGGAGAAATCTTGGGTCACTTCATAGTGATCTAGGGCAATTAGTGTAAATGCGCTGAGTCCGATAAGTGCCAAAAGGGCAAGGAGATAATTTCTGGTTTTCATGATTTTCTTTTTTAAGCGCTTATTCGATAACAAATTTCCTGCCAACCGTGAATCCTAAACGAAATTGACCTTTCTGCCATTGCTCTGTGGTGTATGGAATAAATTGTGTTTCGCCGATACCGCCAGAGTTGGTAAGGTTGATCGTAAAATTATGTCCGAATGTAAACCACTCAAGCGCCAAAGCGCCACTGTTGGTAAAGCCACTCTGACGAAATGCCGTCCCATTAAAACAATGGTAGTACTCGCCAACAATGGCAAAGCGAGATGTTAATCTCAAGCGGCCCGCGACACCTAATGCAAATAAATCATTGACATCAGTGTTGGCGACATAATTGCGGTGTACTAAAGTTGGCATGAGTTGAATGGCTCCGCGATCACCAAAATGATGCGCCACACTTACTTGAGCAAAATAGTTGAGGCGGTGAACAGCTTTAGGAAAATGACTCACTTCTCCGAGGTCTTCTGAAGCGGTCATGTAAGTGAAGCTTGATCCTGCTACTGCAGTAATTGTAATAGGTGATTTATCTTCTTCTTGACTGACTACTTTATACTTGACAAAGCCGTCAACTAAGGAGCGATATGGTGCTCCAGTACCTTTGGCTCTTCCGAAACCAACCATGAGTTGATCGGTGATTCCGTATTCAAGTGCGATGCGCATATCAGAAAGGTTGTCAAATCCAAACATATTTTGGATGCCGCCATTGACACCTGCGATGTCGCCAAAACGATGCTCAATTCTGAACTCGTAGGTGCCTTTTGTCAAGGTTTCAACCGAATGTCCATTGATGACACGTGTAGATGAAAATGAACTGAGGGGTTCAGTATACTCGGTAGCTTCATACTCGGCTGCTTCTGCAGCGGGTTCGGTAGGTTCTTGCGCAAAACCTATAAAAGGTAGTAGGAATAAGAAAAAATATAATTGAATTTTCATGTCTTAAATTGTATAACTACGCGACTAATACGTGAAATTCAATAAAAAGTTGGAAAGAATACTTACAAAATAATAATTATCGTTTTTTTCTTTTCTCCGAGAGCCACTTTGGAACGTGTGCTACGGCCTCTGTATTCGGTTCTAGCAATTTGTCAAGTAAATCGGGGCGTTTGGCTTTTTGAAGGCGCTGTCTGATCCAGTCTTTGTTTTCTTTTTTGTACCAAAAGAAATAACGGTTCTGATTGAGCTTTTCCTCTCTCGTTTTAACGGTTCTGATGGGCTTGAGTGTATATGGATGAACACCGGTGTAGTAAATAACCTCAGCAACTGTCATTGGAGTGGGCGTAAAGTCTTGGACTTGTTCGAGCTGAAAGCCCATATCTTTGGTTTCAGCCGCCAAATTAGCCATATCCATTTCTTCACAACCTGGGTGAGACGAAATGAAGTACGGGATGAGTTGTTGCTTCAGGCCGTGCTTGGCAGAAAGGCGGTCATACTTTTCTTTGAACTTGTGGAAGTATTGGAACGATGGTTTGCGCATTACTTTGAGCGTAGCATCTGAGGTGTGCTCGGGTGCAACTTTCAAACGACCAGAAACGTGTCTGGTAATGACTTGCTCGATGTATTCGTCGTGGTTGCCGTCTTCGTTGTTCTTGTTGAAGTCGTCCACTAAAAGGTCATAGCG
>JBEDCS010000006.1:0-22950 GCA_041176605.1 Bacteroidota bacterium | reverse complement strand
GTTCTGAAAGTGCCTTTGATTTGAGCAGTACCTGCGACTACGTTGGTGCTTCCTAAGGCCTCAAAACGACCAAAGGTGAGCACTTGAGGAATATTTGTTGGGCATTTTAAAGCCACCTCGTGCTGACAGGATTGCATCCAGGCCATGCCGACATCTATTGGATTGATGAAGCGCGCTGGCAAGGCACCATGGCCTCCAACGCCTTCTATCTCAACATGTAGTTCATCACTAGAAGCCATGTAAAGCCCGCTGCGCAATCCAACGTGCCCAACTTCCATTTCTGGATAAACATGCAATGCAATCAATTCATTTACATGAGGGTTTTCAAGCACACCGGCTTTCATCATTAAAGTAGCGCCCCCCGGACTTTGCTCTTCTCCGGGTTGAAAAATGAGCTTGATGGGGCGTTTGAGTTGCTCTTTTTGCTGCTGAAGCAACACGGCTGTGCCCAATAAAATGGTTGTATGAACGTCGTGGCCACATGCGTGCATCCAGCCTTCGTTCTGACTTTTGTATGGTACGTCATTGAGTTCTTGTATGGGCAAGGCATCTAGGTCTGCGCGCAAGGCCAAACAAGGGGCATCTTGGGGGTGCCAACTCGCACGAATCATGGCAACAACACCGGTATCAGCAACTCCTTTTTCAAAAGAAATCCCATATTTATCTAGGACGGAACACACAAACTCCATCGTTTGCCACTCTTGAAAAGAGGGTTCGGGATGCATGTGTAAATGCCTGCGCCAGCCTTTGAGTTCAGCAGCCAGATTCGAAATGCTATTTGCTAAGTCAGTTTGCATCATTTGCTCGAATTCCTTGATAACCGGCTAAAATCAATTGAATAGATACGTAAGCCATGAAAAGTCCAAAAATAAGTTTGACCCAATGTACTGGTAATTTTAAACTCAGTTTAGATCCTAAAAAAGCGCCAATGATGAACGTACTGGCAATGAGTAAACCATAACGCCAATTGACATTGCCGGTGCTCCAATAGTTGTAGACAGCAAGTATGAGTACTGGCAAAGACAAGATAAACAAAGAAGTCCCTTGCGCTTGGTGCTGACTAAGGCCTAATATGAAAACTAAGGCCGGCACAATCACTACACCGCCACCAATGCCAACCAAACCACTAAGCAAGCCAGCTGCAATGCCAATGATACCAAGTATAAGGATGGTTTGTAAGCTCATGTCGTCAAATTTAAAAAGATTTAAAAGGCAAAATCAATCTACTAATAAATTACAGCCGCGGATGTCGGTTGCTTCCAGCCGACCTTCTACAGTAAATCCTGTGCTGCTCAACCTACCTAAATCATCGGTTTGTATAAAACTACAGGACCACTGATTGGCTAAATCAATAAAATTAATGCCGCCTTTTTGGCCTTCTTTTACATAATTAAAGGGGTCATAAGCGTCGCGAATAAGTACCCGACACCATGCCGGTGGTTCAAAAATATGTGCAGCTGTTTGGCAATATGCTTGAGATAGTAATTCCGTCATGCCATATTCTGAATAAATATTGGCCACTTGGAAACCTTGCTTTAATTGTGCGTGCAACTCCTTTTTACTGAGTTCTTTTCGTTTTCCTTTCATTCCTCCTGTTTCCAAGATAATTGCTTGTGCTAAATTCAAGCCTTGTTCTGCAAGATCCAGAAGCGCGTAAGATACACCAAATATAAAGGGTTGTTTTCCAGCATTCAACGCCTCATTGTAGGTGTTTCCCACCTCGTTCAAATTAGCTAAATAATAACCTGAAATTTCATTTGTACTGGCTTGTATGAGGCGGTCAACCATATAAATCAAGCTAGAGTCACCGTTCTCTAAATAAGAGGGCAACAACGCGATAAAAGCGTATTGCTGTGGATCGCCAAAAACGCTTTGAAAAGCGAGCATCATGGAGCTTTCATACCACGACAAGTCATGGATAAAATGTTGGCTTCTTTGCTGCAAAGTGGTGCCGCTCGATAAAAAAATCTTTTGATGTTCTATGCCGTCAGGTAGAACTTTGTGGGTCTTGAAAAATGAAATGGGTAAAAACGGTATTTCGTAGATACTTTTCGGCATTGGCTTACCGAGAAGTTTGACATAAGCGCGATAAATAGAGACATTTTGATATTGGCGCTCAAAGGTTTCGAGCGCAATTTGCTCGAAATTCTGGGGATTCAGTTGCTGCAAAAATGAACTTGGCTCCATGCAACAAAGTTAGGTCTAAACGATGAGCTATTCATTATAAAAGCAGTAATTTTGAACATTGCAAGCCCCAGCTTGTTGGAGAAACAACAATTATGAAAAAAACAGGCGTACTTTTAATTCAGCTCGGCACCCCTGATTCACCAAGTGTGATGGACGTCCGCAGCTATCTCTCTGAATTTCTTAACGACCCACGCGTCATTGATTTACCCTATTTGCTGCGTAAAATTTTAGTCAATGGCATCATTGTGCCATTTAGGGCGCCGAAATCGGCAAAAATTTACAAAGAACTTTGGCAATTGGGCAACGGAGAGTCGCCACTGCTTACCCATACACTCGCGCTGCAAGCACTCCTTCAAAAAAACTTTGAAGGTGAAGAAGTAACGATTGAAGTCGCGATGCGCTATAAAAATCCATCCTTGGACCATGTGCTTGAAAAAATGCGCAAAGCCAACTACGACCGCATCGTCATCTTGCCGCTTTTTCCGCAGTATGCCTCGGCCTCCACTGGTTCTGCAGTAGAAAAAGCGATGAATATCATCCGCCAATGGTGGGTCATTCCAGAGATCAAAGTTATTAGTCAATTTTATGACAACACAGGCTATATCGATTCAATTGTTGAACAAACCAAACAATTTGACCTCAGTAGCTATGACCACATTTTATTTTCATATCACGGCCTTCCAGAGAGACAAGTCGACAAAGTATACGAAGACACCGACCTCTGCGCCGACCAACCATGTGAAACCGAATTAAATGCTGCTAACAAGTTTTGCTACAAAGCTACCTGTTACGCAACGACAAGATTGATCGCAGAAAAAATGGGGCTCCAAGAAAAAGATTACACCGTCTGTTTTCAATCTCGTCTAGACAAAAAATGGCTCACGCCGTTTTCCGATAAAGTGGTGGAAGAATGGGGGCGCAAAGGCGCTAAAAAACTCTTGGTTTTTAGTCCTGCTTTTGTGGCCGATTGCCTTGAAACACTCATCGAAATTGGCGATGAATACCAAGAAATATTTGAAGAGCACGGCGGAGAAAAAGTACAGTTGGTACCAAGTTCTAATACACACCCTGCATTTGTTGCCGGCATGACTGCACTTATTCGCGCTCAGCTCTAGTGTATTTGAATAAAAAAGCACGTACCTTTGCAACGCAAAAATTGAAATAAGCAAATTGAACTCATGAATTATAAAGTAAAAGACATAAGCCTCGCAGACTGGGGTCGTAAAGAAATCAAATTAGCAGAAGCCGAAATGCCCGGCCTAATGGCACTTCGCTCTGAATATGGCGCAAGCAAACCATTAGCAGGTGCTCGTGTTGCCGGTTGTTTACACATGACCATTCAAACTGCCGTACTCATTGAAACATTAGTAGAATTGGGTGCTGAAGTAACTTGGTCTTCTTGTAACATTTTTTCTACCCAAGATCACGCTGCTGCAGCTATTGCTGCTGCAGGTATTCCTGTCTTTGCATGGAAAGGCATGAACGAAGAAGAATTTGATTGGTGTATCGAGCAAACTTTATTTGCATTCGAAGGTGGAAAACCACTCAACATGATCCTCGATGACGGCGGAGACCTCACCAACATGGTATTTGACCGTTTCCCAGAACTTACTAAAGACATCAAAGGCTTATCCGAAGAAACTACAACAGGTGTTCACCGCTTGTACGAGCGTAAGAAAAATGGCACACTCGTGATGCCTGCCATCAATGTCAATGACTCTGTTACTAAATCTAAATTTGATAACAAATACGGTTGTAAAGAATCATTAGTTGATGCCATTCGTCGTGCAACTGATGTGATGATGGCTGGTAAAGTGTCTGTGGTTTGTGGCTATGGCGACGTAGGTAAAGGTTCTGCAGCCTCTCTTCAAGGTGCTGGCGCTCGTGTCATCGTTACTGAAATTGACCCAATTTGTGCGCTTCAGGCTGCCATGGATGGTTTTGAAGTGAAGCCACTTGACAAAGTCATCCACTTAGCCGATATCATCGTTACTGCAACAGGTAACAAAAACATCGTGGTTGGTCGTCATTTTGAGGCCATGAAAGACAAAACTATTGTTTGTAACATCGGTCACTTCGACAACGAAATTGATATGGCTTGGTTGAATGCCAACTATGGTCAATCAAAAATGGAGATCAAACCGCAAGTGGATCTTTACGATGTCAAAGGAAAAGACATTATCGTCTTGGCAGAAGGTCGCCTAGTTAACCTTGGTTGTGCAACTGGTCACCCTTCATTTGTGATGTCCAACTCGTTCACCAATCAAACTTTGGCTCAAATTGAACTCTGGAACCACTCAGACAAATACGAAAACGATGTCTACACCCTTCCTAAGCACCTCGATGAAAAAGTAGCGCGCCTGCACCTCTCTAAAATTGGTGTTGAGCTTGAAACTTTATCTGAAGATCAAGCTGCTTACATTGGTGTAACGGTTGATGGCCCATTCAAAGCTGAACACTATCGTTACTAAAAAATACTGATTCAAGTCAATAAAAAAGCCCTCATTACTGAGGGCTTTTTTATTGTTAGGTAAACTACTTTTTAAGTATAGTTAATTTCTCAAAATCTATATGTCAAACCTCCTTGAAGAATTGGTCCACCGAGTCCTAATTCTCCTGTAAGGGCCAAGTTGTAATTGACGAAATACTGAAACCCATAGCAAATTCTAAAAGAAACAGGAATGACAAAGTCAAGTGCATTTGGCGCTGAGCTGACCAAGCTATCATTGATATAAACATTTCGCCAACGCATGTTGCCGCCAACGGCCAATCCGATGTATTGATCTAAATTAGGGTCAAGAGCACCAAGGTGTAGATTGACACGAAATTGAGGCCTGAATCTTTTTTTAGTGATGAAATAATCATTGGATACATAATTCCATTGATTATTGAAAAAAGAGGTGTCCACTTTTGTATAGGTAGCGCTGGCTTGCGTATAAATGAAATCCATGCCGATGCTGATGTCGTCACCCACCATGTACATCAGACGCAACCCTGATGGTGCTAAACCATTGTAATTTACGTTAGTCCCACTGGGTATGCCTTCATTGATTTCTAAACCCATTCTCAACAAATTCGGATAACCCAAATATGGTGTGAGTAAGACATTCCCTCTGAATAAAGATTGAGCCTGAACTCGCAAGGAGAACAGGCTCAATATGGCAATGAATAAAATAGACTTCATTTTAGGCTTCCATCATTTTGATCAAGTTCAAGGCTGAACCAGCTCTGAACCATTCAATTTGAGAGGCATTATAGGTATGCTGTACCTGAATTTGCTCGGTTGTGCCATTGCTGTGAGTAATAGCAATAGTAAGCGGTTTTTCAGGAGCGAAATCTTTGAGATCAATGAAATCGAAGGTGTCGTCTTCTTGGATTTTGTCATAATCGGACTCATTGATGAACGTAAGACCCAACATTCCTTGTTTTTTAAGATTTGTTTCGTGGATGCGCGCAAAAGATTTCACAAGCACTGCACGAACCCCTAAATGACGTGGTTCCATAGCCGCGTGCTCACGTGAAGAGCCTTCACCATAATTGTGGTCACCGACAACAATGGAAGGAACGCCGGCTGCCTTGTATGCACGTTGAACTGCAGGAACTTCTCCGTATTCACCCGTCAATTGATTTTTGACTTTGTTTGCTGCACCATTGAATGCGTTTTCGGCACCAATGAGCATATTGTTTGAAATATTGTCTAAGTGACCGCGGTAACGCAACCAAGGGCCAGCCATAGAAATGTGGTCTGTGGTACATTTGCCTTTTGCCTTGATCAATAGACGCGCTGCTGTAATATTTTGACCATCCCAAGCAGGGAAGTTCTCAAGAAGTTGTAGGCGCTGAGAATCTGGTGCAACTGCGATTTCTACACTACTTCCATCTGCTGCAGGGGCTTGGTATCCGTTGTCTTCTACAGCAAAACCTTTTGTAGGAAGTTCATCACCAAATGGCGCATGCAATTTCACTTGCTCTCCTTTGTCATTGGTTAAAGTATCAGTAAGTGGATTGAAACCAAGGTCACCGGCAATTGCCAATGCAGCGACCATTTCAGGACTCGTTACAAAAGCATGTGTATTTGGGTTGCCGTCTGCTCTTTTAGAGAAGTTGCGGTTGAAAGAGTGTACAATGGTGTTTTTCTCTTGTTTTTCTGCTCCTTCGCGTGCCCACTGACCAATACAAGGCCCACAAGCATTTGTAAATACTTTGGTGCCCATTTTCTCAAACTCGGCAAGGATGCCATCGCGTTCTGCAGTAAAGCGAACTTGCTCCGAACCCGGGTTGATGCCGAACTCGGCTTTAGGTGTGATCCCTGCATCTACAGCTTGCTTCACGATTGATGCAGCGCGCGCAAGGTCTTCATAAGATGAATTGGTACAAGAACCAATTAATCCCCATTCTACTTGGAGTGGCCAACCATTGGCAGTAGCCTCTGCTCTCATTTTAGAAACTGGCGTACCACGGTCTGGCGTAAAAGGTCCGTTGACATGTGGTTCGAGTTCGCTTAAGTTGATTTCAATGAGTTGATCGAAATATTTTTCTGGCTCAGCATATACTTCTTTGTCACCGGTAAGGTGTTCGGCAATGGCATCTGCTGCTTTGACTACTTCTTCACGCCCTGTAGCGTTAAGGTAACGGCGCATAGATTCGTCGTAACCAAAAGTTGAAGTAGTGGCACCGATTTCAGCCCCCATATTACAAATGGTTCCTTTACCCGTACAAGATAATGATATTGCTCCTTCGCCAAAATATTCTACGATGGCTCCTGTTCCACCTTTTACGGTTAAGATATCTGCTACTTTTAAAATAACATCTTTGGCGGATGTCCAGCCGTTGAGTTTTCCGGTCAATTTAACACCGATTAGTTTAGGAAACTTTAATTCCCAAGCCATTCCGGCCATGACATCTACAGCATCTGCACCACCAACACCAATGGCCACCATTCCGAGGCCACCTGCGTTTACAGTATGTGAGTCGGTACCAATCATCATTCCACCAGGAAATGCATAATTTTCTAGTACAACTTGGTGGATGATCCCTGCTCCTGGCTTCCAAAAGCCAATGCCATATTTGTTTGAGATAGAAGACAAGAAGTTGAATACTTCGTTGTTTTGGTTGAGTGATTCTTGTAAGTCTTTGCTCGCACCAACTTTTGCTTGGATAAGGTGGTCAGCGTGCACAGTTGAAGGAACTGCAACGCGTTTTTTACCGGCTTGCATAAATTGCAAAAGCGCCATTTGGGCAGTTGCGTCTTGCATCGCTACGCGATCTGGTGCAAAATCGACATAAGACTTTCCTCTTTCATGGGCTGCACTCGCCTCGCCTTCCCACAAGTGGGCATAAAGGATTTTCTCAGAGAGTGTAAGGGGTTTACCTACTACTTTTCTAGCAGCAGCAATACGTGCAGGGTAGCGTTCGTAAACGCGTTGAATCATGTCGAGGTCAAATACTTTCATAATGATGAATTGTAAGGATAATTTTGCGCCTCAAATTTAAGGATTTTATACCACTTTGCCTCCCTGATTTTGCTAAAAAATATAGTTTATTAGGAGAATTTATATTCAATTCGTGCGCTTTTAATTCATGCGCTTCAATAGAACGTAAAAAACTTAATTTTGCATTATGCAGCCAAAGCCTTTTAAAGAGTTAAAAATTCTCGATTTATCAACCGTTCTAGCCGGGCCTTCTGTGGGCACTTTCTTTGCAGAATTGGGTGCGCGCGTGCTCAAAATCGAACATCCGATTTACGGCGACGTCACTAACTCTTGGCGCTTAACAAACGAGCACGACACCAAAATCCAAAGCGCTTATTATTCTAGTGTGAATTACCAAAAAGAAAAGCTCAAACTCAATTTTCAAGACCCTCAGGACTATTCGATTTTTCTAGAGGAGTTAGCCGATACAGATATCGTGCTGCTGAATTTTAAAAAAGGAGACGACCTCAAATTGAAACTCGATGCAAAGACGTTATGGAAACACAGGCCTGGGCTCATTATCGGAAAAATAACGGGTTTTGGTTCAGACTCAGACCGCATTGCCTATGATTTAATTTTGCAAGCCGAAACTGGCTTTATGTCGATGAACGGGACACCCGAAAGTGGGCCGGTTAAAATGCCCGTTGCCTTCATCGATGTACTTGCAGCACATCAACTCAAAGAAGGTTTACTACTTGCCCTCTTGAACAAAAAAGACCGGGGTCAACTCGTCAGCGTTTCTCTTTACGACGCCGCTATTTGCAGCTTGGCCAATCAGGCATCTAACTACTTAATGGTTGGTTCTATTCCGCAAAGAATGGGTAGCCTCCATCCAAATATTGCGCCTTACGGGGAAATTTTTCAAACTAAAGATGCCAAGCAAATCACTTTTGCAATCGGATCTGATCAGCATTTTGAAAAATTAGTGAAATTCCTTGGCATAGCAAAACTAGCTACCGACCCCCGATTTTCAGTGAATATCGAGAGGGTAAAAAATAGAGCTGCACTCTTTCAACTATTAGAACCATTCATTTCCAAAAAAACTAGCTCAGAGATCTGCACCTCCTTGATTGAATTGAATGTTCCGGTTGCCCAAATAAAAGCACTCGACGAAGTTTTTACAGGACAAGCCGCTCAAAAACTAGTAAGAACTGAATCCATTGACCGGATTGACACCAAAAGAGTTACACAAATAGCATTTCATATTCAAGATGATCCGAACACCTGAAACACCAACCGAATGGGAAGCCTATTACCAACTGCGCTTTGAGCTATTAAGAGCACCTTGGGGGCAGGCACTTGGCTCAGAAAAGACAGCCGATGAAGCCCAACATCAACATTATGCCTATTTCGATGCACAGGGTCAAGTCATCGGTGTCATCCGCCTAGATATTTGCGCGCCAAAAACCGGACAAATTCGATTCATGGCAGTAGCAGAAAATACCCAGCGTTCAGGTATTGGCCGATTACTCATGCAATTTGCCGAAAATAAAGCCCGAGAAATAAAACTCACGAAAATAATTTTACATGCGCGTGAGCAAGCGCAATCGTTCTACTCAAAACTTGGTTATCAATACGAAGAAAAATCGCATTTGCTTTTCGGAGAAATACAACACCATTTAATGTCCAAAGAAATATAAGCATGACCCAAAACGAGTATGTCTTAAAAGAGTTTTACAAGATCATCACCCCAAATAAGGTGGAACTTTTTGAAAAAATCGCAGCACAACGCAGCAAACAAATTGTTGTGGCACTTGAAAATATCCAACAAGATCACAACGCCTCAGCGGTCATGCGCAGTATGGATTGCTTAGGCTTTCAAGAATTGCACCTCATCGAAAAAAACAACCGCTATGAATTTCAACGCGATATTGCGCTTGGGGCAGCACGTTGGCTCGACGTCATTCAACACCAAGAAGAACCCGAACCTGTATTAGATGGCATTCATCAATTGCGCGAAAAAGGCTACACAATCGTAGCTACAACACCCCACAAAGATGCATACACCCCACAAGATTTACCCCTAGACAAACCAATCGCATTATTTTTTGGTGCCGAAAAACATGGTATTTCTGATGAGCTCAGCAAGGAAGCTGATTATTTTGTTAAGATCCCGATGCATGGCTTCACCGAAAGTTACAATGTGTCGGTATCTGCCGCCATATTGTTAAGCGCACTTCGCACCCGAATGATCCATGAAAAAATCCCCTTTATTTTGAGCCCTGAAGCGCAGATCAATTTAAAAATTAGCTGGTGTGAAAAAATATTAAACGGGGGCACGGCACTGGCAGAAAAATATCGATTGGAATTTAAAAAAGATTTCTAACTTTGGTTGTATACTGAACATAAACAACTACTTATGGGAAAAGGAGATAAAAAAACAACAAAAGGAAAAAGAGCAATGGGCTCTTACGGCATCACTAGAAAACGCAAAGAAGAAACCGTAATGCCTGCTCCTAAACCGAAAAAAGAAAAAGCAACAAAAGAGGCTAAACCAAAGGCTGCTGCTAAGAAACCTGCAGCCAAGAAGCCAAGTACAAAAACTGCAAAATGATTTAAAAGAGCTGCATCCGCAGCTCTTTTTTTTTGCACCTTTGCAATGTAAAATATTCAGCATAATCAATCAAACATGAAACACAATTTTGGCGCAGGTCCCTGCATTTTACCACAAGAAGTATTTGAACAAGCAGCTGCTGCAGTTCTAGATTTCAACGGACTTTCTATCCTTGAGGTCTCTCACAGACACAAAGATTTTGTTGCCGTCATGGACGAAGCCCTTGACCTCGTTAAAAAAGCACTACATGTTCCTGAAGGATATTCAGTGGCCTACCTTCAAGGCGGAGCCACACTTGGTTTTACTATTGCTGCACTCACCATGCAACGCGCGCACAAAAAAGCGGGTTACATCAATACCGGAACCTGGGCTAGTGGCGCCATCAAAGAAGCCAAAAAAGTGGGTATAGACGTAGATGTTTTCGCTTCATCTGAAGATCGTCATTTCAGCTACATTCCTAAAAATTATGCGATCCCTACAGACCTAGACTACGTTCATTTCACCAGTAACAACACCATCTACGGCACTCAATTTAAACAAATACCACAGACCTCGCATCCACTTGTTTGCGATATGTCTTCAGATATTTTTTCTCAAGAAATCAATGTTTCTGACTACGATTTGATTTATGCTGGGGCACAAAAAAACTTAGGCCCAGCCGGCGCAACGCTATACATTGTCAAAGACGACGCACTCGGTAAAAGTAGTGCCAACTTTTTACCAAGCTACCTCGACCTCAAACAACACATAGAAAAAGAATCGATGCTCAATACACCTCCTGTATTCAGTGTTTATGTAGCCATGCTCAATTTGCGCCATTTAATCGCCAATGGCGGTGTTGCTGCACAAGCTCAAAAAAATGAAGCGAAAGCCAAATTGCTATATGACGCAATTGATCAACTCGATGCATTTAAAGGAAATGTTGCCACAGAAGACCGCTCACTCATGAATGTCACCTTTGCACTTACAAACGAAAGTCGAGGGGCTGATTTTGATGCGCTCTGGAAAGGTGCTGGTATTGTTGGCTTACCAGGGCACCGCTCTGTAGGTGGCTACCGCGCATCTTTATACAACGCGCTTCCACTTGAGAGTGTTCAAGTACTTGTCGATGTTATGAATGAATTTAACCGCAAAGGATAAGCCATGAAAATACTTGCTAACGACGGCATTTCAGCACTCGGAAAATCTATTTTGGAAGCCGCCGGACACATCGTTATTACCGACAAAGTTGAACAAAGCGATTTGGCTCAGGCTGTCAATACGCAAAACTTTGATGCCGTTTTGGTACGCAGTGCCACTACCGTGCGCAAAGAAGTAATCGACGCTTGCCCAAACCTCAAATTAATTGGTCGAGGAGGTGTCGGCATGGACAACATCGACGTAGCCTATGCCCGAGAAAAGGGCCTAACGGTCATCAACACTCCGGCGTCCTCTTCTCAATCTGTAGCTGAGTTAGTCATGGGGCAACTTTTTTCGATTTCACGCTTCTTGAATAATTCTTTCAAGGACATGGAAACTCAAGATTTTTCTAGTCTCAAAAAAGCGTATGCCAAAGGCGTTGAATTGCGTGGGAAGACACTAGGCATTATCGGTTTTGGACGCATTGGGCAGTGCCTGGCTTCTTATGCGCTTGGTGCCGGCATGAAAGTCGTTGCGATTGAAAGAAGAGCCCGCATTCAACCTATCACCTTGAAAATTGGTGGTCAAACAATAGAAGTACCCGTTAAAGTTGTAGACTCCTTAACCGCAGCACTCCCACAACTCGACTACATCTCCATACATGTACCCAAACAACCAGATGGTGGCGCAGTACTCGGTGAGCAAGAATTTCAATTGATGAAAAACGGTGTGCGTTTGGTGAATACTGCACGCGGTGGTGTTATTGACGAACAAGCGCTATTAAAAGCACTTGAGCAAGGCAAAGTTGCAGCTGCAGCGCTCGATGTTTACGAAAACGAACCCAATCCGTTAGCGGCTTTGTTAAGCCATCCGAAAATTGCCTGTACCCCACATATTGGCGCTGCCACACTAGAGGCACAGGACAGAATCGGTGAAGAATTAGCAGAGCTGATTATTGCCTTTGCTAATGCTCAATAGTTTTAGTCATTGATAATTTCGATCTGATCGATGCTATCTCCTTGAGCAATCGCATCAATTACTTCAAGACCTTCAGTAACCTTTCCGAAAACCGTATGGTTGCGATCAAGGTGCGCGGTGTTGTTTCTTGAATGGCAAACAAAAAACTGAGAACCACCCGTATTTCTTCCGGCATGCGCCATTGACAAAACACCGCGGTCATGGTATTGGTTTTCGCCACTGATTTCACAGTCAATTTGATAACCAGGACCACCCGTTCCAGGCATGCCTTTTGCTCCTTCACGCGTGTTTGGGCAACCACCCTGAATGACAAAATCAGGAAGCACACGGTGCCACTTGAGTCCGTTGTAATAACCGTCATTGGCCAATTTTACAAAATTAGCAACCGTATTTGGCGCATCATTTTCAAAGAAACTGACGTGCATGTCTCCTTTGTTCGTTTTGATTATTGCTTTCATGTTTTAATTTTTTGCAAAGTTAAGGTGATTTTTGCGCTTTTCTTGTTGAAAACTCAGTTGATAAAGCACTTTTTAAGTCGGTTGTGAGCGCTGAAGTGAATGTTAAATTTGTAATGAAGCAAACCAAATCCAACATGTTCAGTTCATTTACAAAGAAAAAATTGACCGACAACCAAGTTGCCAACGTATTCATCAATGGCATCTTTGACAGTGTTGACAAAGGATTTGCTGAGGTTGCTGCCATGATCAACGAAGACAGCGCCTTTATTAATTCTCCGCAAATTGCCCCCTCAGATAGTGGTCATTTTGGCCTGATCATCGTTGTAGGCAATCTTTCTTTCCTAGAAAGCACTTTTGAACCTGATCAAGCAGCAAGAGTTGAGCAACTCATTTTTGAAAAATTAGCTCGGGTTTATGAAATGGAACTTTATGCCTTTCAACAAATGATCCGTGACTACCAGAGCTTCATCATGCGCGTGAATCATCCGTCCAAGAACTGGATTTACGGCATGTCAAAGGCAATTTTTCACAAATACGAGCTCTACGAATACCAAGATGAGTATTTCAAAAAAATGCAGGCACCCAATCCATTATTCCTAAAGCGCATGGATGAAGTTGTGACCAACTTTGTTTGGGACTGGGATGCCTTTTTCAAAAAATTCCGCATCTAAGTATTTTTCATTGCTAGCCTAATCTATCAATTGCTCTTCAATGGCATGAACGGGTTTTCTGAACACGATTTTGCCATCAAACATATCCATGACTACATTTTGAGATTTGTCTACAGTTTGAGCTAACAACGCTTTGGACAACTCATTAAGTACTTGTTTTTGAATCACTCTTTTTACAGGCCGCGCTCCAAAGAACGGGTCATAACCAAGTTCTAAAATATGGTCAAAAGCTTCGGGTGTTACCACCAAATTTACACCCAAATCTTTGAGTTTTTCTTTGAGTGCTTTCAACTGTATTTGGACAATCTCAGCGATATTGCTTCTGGTCAATGGCAAGAAAAGAATTTGTTCGTCAATGCGATTGAGAAATTCAGGACGAATGTTTTGCTTCAACAGTTCAAGCACCTCTGTTTTGGTTGTTTCAGCAACTTCCGGATAATTACTTTCTTTGACCTTTTCAAAACGCTCGTGTATCAACTGTGAACCTAAATTAGAGGTCATGATGATCAATGTGTTTTTGAAATTGACCAATCTACCCTTGTTATCTGTCAAACGACCATCATCGAGCACTTGTAATAAAATATTGAAGACATCTGGATGTGCTTTTTCTATTTCATCAAGTAAGATGATCGAATAAGGTTTGCGTCTGACCGCTTCGGTGAGTTGCCCACCTTCTTCATAGCCAACGTATCCCGGAGGCGCACCTACCAACCTACTCACGGTATGCTTTTCTTGGTATTCGCTCATATCGATGCGCGTTAGGGCATTTTCATCATTGAAAAGATAGGCCGCCAGTGCTTTTGCCAATTCGGTTTTTCCTACACCTGTTGTTCCCAAGAAAATAAAAGACCCGATCGGGCGCTTGGCATCTTGCAAGCCAGCCCTACTTCTTCGGATGGCATCTGATAACGCGACAATCGCGTCTTCTTGTCCTACAACCCGTTGGTGTAGTTCGTCTTCGAGGCGCAATAATTTGTGGAGCTCACTTTCCAACATCTTACTGACTGGTATACCTGTCCATTTCGCTACTACATCTGCTATTTCTTCGACGGCAACCTCTTCTTTGATCATTTTGTGTTCGCCTTCCATTTTGTCTTGTGTCAACTTCATGTCTTCCAAGCGCTGCTCCTCTTCTTTGATTTTGCCATAACGCAATTCGGCTACTTTACCGTAATCGCCGTTGCGCTCCGCTGCATCTGCTTCAAACTTTAATGCTTCAATGAGTTCTTTGGTCTTCTGCATGCCATCGATGATGTCCTTCTCAGCTTGCCATCTGCTCTGTAAGGCGATTCGTTGGGCGTTTAAATCCGCTAAATCTTTCTCTACAGCATCAGAGCGCTTTTCATCGTTTTCTCTGAGTATGGCTGCTTTTTCAATTTCTAATTGTAAAATCTTGCGTTCTAGTTCGTCCAATTCTTCTGGTTTCGAATTGATTTCCATGCGCAGTTTTGAGGCTGCTTCATCAATTAAATCAATGGCTTTATCCGGCAAGTGCCTATCGGTAATGTAGCGTTGAGATAACTCTACAGCAGCAATGATTGCAGCATCTTTGATCAGTACTTTGTGGTGATTCTCGTATTTTTCTTTGATGCCTCTCAATATGGAAATGGCATCTTCAGTACTTGATTCATCTACCAATACAGTTTGGAAACGTCGCACGAGCGCCTTGTCTTTTTCAAAGTACTTTTGATATTCATTAAGTGTCGTTGCTCCAACTGCTCTTAACTCGCCTCTGGCTAAAGCGGGTTTCAAAATATTGGCGGCATCCATTGCACCGTCTCCACCACCTGCACCAACCAAAGTATGAATCTCATCGATAAATAAAATGATTTCACCCTCAGCTGAAATGACCTCTTTGATCACTGACTTTAGCCTTTCTTCAAACTCGCCTTTATACATAGCACCCGCAACCAAAGCGCCCATGTCTAGGGAATAGACCGTTTTGTTTTTAAGATTTTCAGGTACATCACCGTTGATGATGCGGTGCGCCAAACCTTCGGCTATTGCCGTTTTACCCACTCCTGGCTCCCCGATTAGAATCGGGTTGTTTTTGGTTCTGCGCGTCAAAATTTGCAAGACCCTTCTGATTTCGTCATCTCGACCGATCACCGGGTCTAATTTGCCGGCTTGCGCCAAAGCGTTTAAATTTTTTGCGAATTTTTCTAAGGACTGATAATTGGCATCTTGCTGAGGCGCTTTGATATTTTCACCATTTCTGAGTTCCATGATTTGTTGTTTTAAAGTCGTTATTTGCTTAACAACGGTGCTCAAAGCTCAATCCAAAGCGAAAATTCAAGACATTATTTCCGAATTAAGCCTCTTTTAATGTCAAAATAGCAGATAACATCCCCAAAAATTAAAAAGTGAACTGACAATGTAACCATTTCTGGGCAGGACCCGTTTAGAGCTCACATGATGTATTCATTTTTGATAGTGATTTTTGGTGCGCTTTCGCTTGGCAATCAGGCAAAAGCCGAGTTCCCCAAGAAACCAATTCAAAAAATTCAGGTGAAAGAAGGGCAAACCGCTTACTCTATTGCCAAAGAAAACGGATTAACCCTAGGACAATTGCACCGCTATAATAATTTTGACCCCAAAGCAGATTACTTAGTTACCGGAAGCTGGGTGTATCTGCAAAAACACAGTGTCTTTGGTGGCACTTCTCCGGACAAACAACTCAATCAAGGAGAATAAAATATTCCTGCATTCAGCCGCATGGGGCTTGCAGGGATTGTTTGTTGTTTGTTTGAAAGTCCCGCCTCGTGCGGGACTTTTATTTTCATGCCATTTGAATCTCTTTTTGTATTTTCGTAACCATGCTAAAATTTGTCCTCGTATTTATTTTAACATTAAGCTGCAATTCAAAGGTTTTGGCGCATGAATTCTACTTTGCATACGCTGAGCTCACTTACAACGAACTCGCAAAGCGTTTTGAAGGCACCATTATTTTTACCACCCATGACCTCGAAAAAGCACTCGAGCCAAAAGGTAGCCTTATTGGTAAATTGGAAAGTAGCGATGAGAGCTCACCAATCAGAACCATCCTAGAAAATTACATCAATCAGCATTTGCAGATCACCTATGGTTGTGCCTTAGATTCCAACGCAATAGATGCCATTTGTAAGAGCAAATTTATTCTTGAAGGGATCGTACCTCATCTCAACGGTACTGTGGAATGCTTCATTTCATCTCCCTCCACGGCTTTTTACCCGCCTTTGAGCGCTCAATTTAGTGCCCTTACTGAGGTCTTTTCTGGGCAACAAAACAAACTCACCTTTATTTATCGCCAAGAAAAACAAACCCTGAATTTCATTCCAGGGAAATTGATTCAAAATATACCTTTGAAATTATGAAAGCAGTCATATTACCTTTAGCCCTCTTGATCAGTTCCATTTCTTTTGCACAAGCAAAATTTGCACAACTCGACCAAGAATTGCCAACAGCAAACGCTTACCGCACGGCTTCTGGCGCGCCAGGTCATGCTTATTATCAGCAAAAAGCCGATTACAAAATGAACTTGGTGCTCGATGACAACAAACAGCGCCTAGATGGGTTTGAAACCATCACCTATACAAACAATTCTCCTGATCGCCTCGATTACCTTTGGCTGCAACTCGATCAAAATATTTACGATGAAAATTCGGATACCAAATTGATTGAAGTTGAAAAAATGGAAAACTTCAAAAGTGTCGGTGACTTGCGCAAGCGAGACTTCAAATATGACGGAGGTTTCAAAATTGAACAAATCACCAGCACAAGTGGTCAAAAGATGAATTATTTTATCAATAAAACCATGATGCGCATAGACCTTGCGAAACCTTTACTCCCTGGTCAAAGTATTTCATTTCAAATCAAGTGGTGGTACAATATCAATGACCGCATGCAAGTTGGTGGTCGTTCTGGCTACGAATATTTTGAAACTGATCAAAACTATTTGTACACAATTGCACAGTTTTTCCCAAGAATGTGTGTCTACAACGATGTTACAGGCTGGCAAAACAAACAGTTTTTAGGTCGTGGCGAATTCACCTTGCCCTTCGGTGACTACGAAGTCTCTTTGACTGTACCAGCTGACCACGTTGTTGCGGCTACGGGTGAATGTCAGAACTATGCCAGCATTCTATCTGCTGAACAACGCAAACGCTACGAGTTGGCTAAGAAATCTAATAGCCCAGTACTCATCGTTACCCAAGCAGAGGCAGAAGCAGCAGAAAAGAACAAGAGTACCCAAACTAAAACATGGATTTACAAAGCGACCAACGTCCGCGACTTCGCTTTTGCAACATCGCGAAAATTCATTTGGGATGCTCAAAATCAAACGGTCGGCTCAAAAAATGTATTGTGCATGAGCTACTATCCAAAAGAAGGCAACCCACTTTGGGAACGTTATTCAACAAAATTAGTCGCACATACCATTAAAACCTACTCAAAATATACCGTCAACTATCCTTATCCAGTGGCTATTTCCGTGCATTCAAAATGGATTGGCATGGAATACCCCATGATATGCTTCAATGGTGGCAGACCAGAAGCTGACGGCACTTATTCTGAGGGTGAAAAATACGGCATGTGGGGTGTAATCATTCATGAAGTCGGACACAATTTCTTCCCGATGATCATCAATTCTGACGAGCGTCAATGGACCTGGATGGATGAAGGTCTCAATACCTTTGTGCAATACCTCACCGAGCAAGAATGGGAGCGCGATTACCCAAGCCGCAGAGGCCCTGCTTATCTCATTGCAGACTACATGCGTGGTGACAAATCCGGGATTTCTCCGATCATGACCAATTCAGAATCAATCAAGCAATTCGGAAACAATGCTTACGGAAAACCAGCCACAGCACTCAATATCCTTCGCGAAACCATCATGGGCCGGGAACTTTTTGACTACGCTTTCAAAACATATTGCGAGCGCTGGGCCTTGAAGCACCCTACCCCTGCCGATTTCTTCAGAACCATGGAAGATGCCTCTGCGGTTGATCTTGACTGGTTTTGGCGTGCCTGGTTTTACTCCACAGACAACGTGGATATTGCACTTACCGACGTAAAGTGGCTTCAGCTCAACACACAGAATCCTGACTTAGAAAAAGCATTTTTACAAAATCAACAACTGCAAAAAGATGCATTTATTGGAGATACGCGTAACAAAACAGCGATTGGTCAAACGGTCAATGAAAAGGATGCTAACATTGATGATTTCTATGCCAAAAGAGACTTGTATAAAGTAGATGCGCTTGATCAAAAAGCTTACGAAAGTTTCATTTCTAAAACCAGCCCCGAAGACTTAGCCTACTTAAATGCGGGCAAACAGCTCTACGAACTCAGCTTTGAAAACATTGGCGGTATCGTTATGCCACTGATCATTGAAGCAACTTTTGCCGATGGCTCTAAAAAAGTAGAAAGAATTCCGGCAGAAATTTGGCGCATAGAAGAACTAAAAGTGAGTAAGGTTTTCATATATGACCAACCTGTAGTATCCTTCAGACTTGATCCGTTTTTAGAAACGGCAGACACAGACCTCGACAACAACACTTGGCCTCGTCAAATGCAACCAACTCGTTACCAACTCTATAAGCAAGAGCAAACTAGAGAAAACCCCATGCAGCGCCAACAACGCTTGGAGCAAATGCAGCGTGGGAATTAAGGGTTGATCAAATTTTTTGAAAGTTGACTAACTCTTGATGCGCCGTTGATTTAAGCAAGTAGAAATAGGTACCTTGCGGCAAAAATGTCACTTCAAAACTTCGGGTAAATTCTCCGGCTTGAATAAAGCCCTCGAACACTTTTGACATTACCTTACCTTGTTGGTTAACCAAGAAGATTTCATAGTGCTCACCCCGACTATTGAATTTGAGCTGGTGTTTACTTAAACTCGGATTCGGGAAGACAAGCGCCTTTTGTTGCGCAATGGCAACTTGTTCAGCGATGGCATTTGTACATCCTTGCAAAAGATCGATGTAGCTGATATTTTGCTCAAATAAACCTTGAATTATGTTGGGGTCTACCTCGAACCAATCTTTTAAAAGACTTGCATAAACATCCCGAAAATCAATGGCCATTGGCAAGCCAGCTTGATTGTTTACCTGATTTGGAATTTGCGGATTAGCACCAATAATTCCTGAACTGATACAACTTCCAAACAAAAATAATGGTGCGGCATCACCATGATCAGTACCCATACTGCCATTGCTGGCTATTTGGCGTCCAAATTCAGAAAAAGTCATGCCGGCCACACGCTGTTCTAGCCCCAGCAATTGAAGGTCATGTTGAAAAGCCCGCACTGCGTCTGAAATTCGCTGCAATAAATTGGCATGAACACCTTCTTTATAGTCTAGCGCATCCACTTGGGCGTCGTGCGTATCAAAACCATTGACATTTAAAATATAAACCTTGGTTTTCAACCCGCCCGAAATCATCTGAGCAATATACTTCAACTGAACAGCCAACGGATTTTGTGGATCATAAAGGTTGGAGAGTGAATTTCCGGCAACTGCTGCTCCATTAATTTGTTGACCATACTCGTTGGTCTGATTGATGAGCGTAGAAATATATTCAATTTGAGAGCCATAATAGGTACCATCATTTACAACGGGTGTAAGCGGCAACACCGAACTACTAAATGGGTCTGAAACCGCATGACTAAAATTACCGACTAATCCTTGGCAAGTAGCTGAAACCTCAGAACCCATTGATATGGCAAATGGATCTGGATAGTCAACATTTGGATATGCATCCGGAAAATTTGGATAAGTGGCTTCGAAGTAGCGCCCAAGCCAGCCACTGGTTTGATTGATGTCTAAGGAACCCGTAGTCCAGATATCCATAGACCTGAAATGCGAACGATTAGACTCAGGGTAACCTACGTTTTGTATAATGCTAAGTTTGCCTTCATTGTAAAGTGTTTGCAATCCCGTCATTTTGGGATGCAAACCAACTTCATTGGTCAGCGGTAAGATAGTGGCTTCAGGTACCAAAATGTTTGACCTTTGGATCACTAGTTCGGCATATTGATCCGTGGGGAAAACCATGTTGAGGCCATCATTTCCTCCGTTCATTCGGATCAAAACCAAGACTTTGTCTTCTGCGCTTTTAGGTACTGGAAATAAATCTTTGGCAATTGCTTGCATCGAAAAACCATTTTGCACGAATGGCAAAGAAATGCTGGCTAATGCGCCATTTTTGAGAAAGGATCTTCTTTTCATTAGCATACATGGAATTGAGGCATTCTAAATAAGGTGTTGAGCACAGCTTTCACACGTAAAATTACCGGGTTAAAGAAAATTGGATTGTTCGGGTCTGCTAAATACTCGTTGTATTGCAGCGTCCATTCAAAATCAGGCAAACCACCGGTGAGTAAACTTTTTAAATAAAGTTTATCTGCTTGAACGATGTCTTTCGGGCAAAATACCAAGCAAAGGTCATCTATTACTGCTGGTGCTGCAGCAGGTGCAGATAATCCATTGAGCAAACCTAAGAAATTGAGCGAAAAATTTTGCGCATTGATCGTTAAGCCATTTGTAGTCATGAGTGCGGCGACATCAAAACGTTTTTTCAAGTAGGTCGAATTGATCCAAAGTTTAGAAAATGCCGGCGCTTGGTAATAGGCGGTCCAGCCAGCTACACTCGGAGGTGCAGCATATTCTTGACCCATTTGATCTGCCAAAGTATACATCGCCAAATACATTTGAGAACTCGTCTGAAGGTCAAAATTTACAGTAGAGCCTGTGGAATTGAGCATAGAAAAAATAGCCTCAAACGGTGATTTTATAATAGCGCCTCTTACTGCAACATCATAAAAATGCGCGCTCTTGAAAAGTGCATCCAGAACTGGGGCAATTTCGTAATTGTTGGCCACCATCAATTGTGCCATGTCATCGATAATGTTTGTTTCAACCCAAGTTGTGATATCGTAATTGACAAAATAGCGATACAATTTTCGACAGATATACTTGGCCGTTTCAGCTTGCGCAAATATGAGGTCGATATAATCTAGATGTTCTTGCGCACCATTACCGCCCACCACTTGATTGCCAAAATGATATGAAAGTGTTTTAGCTGCATTATCGTGGAGTTGCGGCATAAACTGACTTGTGACTTGTGCTTGCGTAGCACTGCGTACCCCTTGCACTACAAAACCAGTAAAAATTTTTGAGCCCGAAGCGACGTCTTGCTCCGTATAATTGCTGTAGTCTCCGGCAGCGAGCTGTGCTCCTTTGCCAACGGTAAATAATTCGAGTAATTCCCGAGAAAAGTTTTCATTTGGCGAATAGACCGTATTGGTGGATCCATTGAGAAAAATCAACATGCACGGGTCTGTAGCAACTGCCTTTACCAAGGTTTTGATATTACCTAATGCGTGTTGATGCAACAAACTTAAAAACTGATACATTGCTCTGGCATCACCTGAAGAAGTTACCCCAAAATGATTCTGCCAAAAAAGCAACATTTTCTGTGTTAAATTTGGTTGTTCCTGATTGATGTTTTGCATCAACCAGGCTCCCAAAGATTTGCGACGCGCAGCTTCAGTTTGTTGATTTGCAGTTACATCTGCCGGATATACGGCATTTACCCAAGTTTGCCCCATAGCAACAATTTGTTCTCCGGCATCATAGGCCAAAGGTTGGTTGATTGGGGTCAGGGTCAATAATTGAGAAATACTGTTATTGAGACCGTTGCTTACTGCTATATTGATTTGTGCATAGTTTGCTCCAAAAGTGGTTCTGCGCAGTAAATGGGCGGCTTCAGTTGGAGTCCATGGGCCATTGTATGGATTCATTATCAGTTCTTTGATTGAAATTTAAGGATTTGCAACGAAAAAAGCAACCCTCTCGGTAGTTTTACGTTCTAAAATCACAATAATTTAACTTAAATTTGTCTACCTACGTTAACCTACATGCTATGATCAAGAAGTTTCTCTTCTCTCTTCTAACCATTATTTCACTTTTCTCCGTAAAAGCCCAGCAATCTGTCACTTTTAACTACACCGGAGCTATTCAAACCTGGACCGTTCCCGCATGTGTATATTCTATACAAGTTGATGTACGCGGAGCCAAAGGCGGCGGAATTTTGGCAACACCATTTGTTGGTTCTGGTCAAGGCGGAAATGGTGCAAGAGTTCAACACCCAAGTATCGCCGTAACCCCAGGTCAAGTACTAGAAATCCGCGTTGGCGGTTGTCCAACTGGCCCAACTGGCGGCTGGAATGGCGGCGGAAACGGCCAAACAAGTGTTTCGAATACACAAATGGAGTCTAAAGGTGGCGGCGGTGCCTCTGACATCCGTGTAACACCATATGCCATGAACAACCGCATCGTTGTTGCAGGTGGTGGCGGTGGACGCTCAGGCGGTTCCGGCCAAACTAATTATCAAGCTTCAGGAGGCGCAGGTGGCTGCACAGCCGGCCAAACCGGTCCTGGATCTCCGTTTACCGGAACTGGTGGCGGTGGTGGTACGCAAACTGCTGGCGGAAACGGCGGCCCCCCATGGGGTGGTGGCCAACCTGGAACAGC
>JBEDCS010000005.1:0-3486 GCA_041176605.1 Bacteroidota bacterium | reverse complement strand
ACATCACCGCTGGTGTTCGTTTGGAATATTTTCAAATGGACCAACTTTCGGCCGATTCCAAATTCAGCATTCCTCTTAATGATACCCTTACATTGCCGTTTTATCCCGTTTTCAGAACAGGTCTTCATTACGAACTCAAACCCTTTACGCATCTTAGAGCCAGTATTGGTCAAGGAATCAGATATCCTTCTGTGGCTGAACGCTTCACACAAACTTCAGTTGGCGCTTTAAACATTTTTCCTAACCCAACTTTGAAGCCAGAGGCCGGATGGGCTGCAGAAATCGGTATCAAACAAGGATTTAAAATTGGCACATGGAAAGCCATGATGGATTTGGCCTTATTTGTCAATCAATACAGCAACATGATGGAGTTCTCCTTCATTTACTATAATCCCATTAGTCAACAAGCGCTCAATCCGATTAACCCAAGCCCTGCTGACATCGAATTTTTGACAAGCGGCAATTATAATGTGAGCGATTGGGTGGGTTTTCAAGCGCAAAATGCAGAAAAAGCACGCATTTCTGGCCTCGATTTGTCTTTCAATTCAATGGGCAAGTTAGGAAAGGTTGAATTGATAACACTCATGGGCTATACCTACATGAATCCAATTTCTTTGAATACCAACCCATTGTACACAGCCAATTTTTCGGATACCAGCACAAATATGTTGAAGTATCGTTTCAAGCATTTAGCTAAAGCTGATATTGAAGCGGGTTATCAAAACTGGAGTATCGGTTTTTCGGCGCGTTACAACAGTTTCATGCGTAATATTGACCGTGTTTTTGAAGATGACGTTGATCCTTCACCGCTTTCGAGCGTTTATATTCTACCGGGCCTTAAAGCCTATCGTCAAAAGTACAATCAGGGTAATTTAGTACTCGATTTTCGCTTGGCTTATGAATTTCAAGAAAAATACCGCTTGTCATTTATTGTAAACAACTTCTTGAATGCCGAATACGCAACCAGGCCAGGTGATATTCAGGCACCAAGAAATTTTATTGTTCAAATTCAAGCGAAGTTCTAATTTTGACTTCCAATAGTAAGTAAATGAAAGTACTCGGTATCATCCCAGCCAGATATGATTCTTCCCGATTTCCGGGCAAACCACTCATTGATCTCAAGGGTAAAACCATGATCCAACGCGTTTATGAAGGCGCACAACTTTCCCATATGATTGACACTTTAGTTGTTGCTACTGATGATCAAAGAATTGTAACTGAAGTACAGCGATTCGGCGGCAATGTCCTTCTTACCAAAAGTTCACACCAAAGTGGCACAGATCGCTGCGCTGAGGTGTTGGAAAATTATCCGGGGTATGATATCGTCATCAATATACAAGGCGATGAACCACTGGTGAGCGCTGAGCAGCTCGATGCCTTACTCGATGCTTTCACCGACTCAACAACCAAAATAGCCACTTTAGTCCATCCAGAAGTAAGTCAAGACGACCTGGTCAACCCTAATAGAATTAAGGTCTTAGAGAATGCCCTGCAGCAAGCGATCTATTTTTCACGCAGTGCACTCCCAAACATGCATTATGCTAAAAGTGCAACTTTTCCTTGGCTACGTCACATCGGTTTGTATGCCTATCGCGCCAGTGTACTTGCCGAGCTTTCTCAACTGACACCCTGTCTTTTGGAGCAAGCGGAGTCTTTAGAACAGCTGAGGTGGCTTTATAACGGCTTTCCAATCAAACTGATCCGCACCACTATAGAAACGCCAAACATAGATGTGCCGGAAGATGTACAAAAGGTTTTGCCTTTTTTGTAATCTGAACAGAGTTTTGTAAATTTGTTAGATGCAGGGTTTTGAAGAAATCTTAATTGAACTTTTATTGCGCCACAATTGTGTGGTTGTGCCCGGATTTGGAGGTTTTGTTGCCAAACAAGTCTCAGCACAATTAGACTTTGAAAAAGGTCTCGTGAATCCGCCAAGAAAAGAACTTTTATTCAATCGTTTTTTACTTACTGATGACGGTCTTTTTCTCGCAGAATATTCCCGTAGAAATGGCTTGTTCTACGAAGAGGCTAAAACCAAATTACAGGCATATACCGATAACTTACTACAAGCATTGCGCACTGGTGAGTATGTCAAAGTACCCAAAATTGGAACCTTCTCGCGCCAAAACGATGGTCAAATTCGCTTTGAGCAAGATCGCTTTTTCAACCTGTTGCTTTCTTCTTACGGTTTGGGCAACCTGAGCTTTGTAGCCAATGAAATACAGCCTGAAAAAGAGGCGCCTATCATCGAACTACAAGTTCAAGCACCAGAAAAAAAGCCAATCAAATGGGCAAGAATTGCAGCAGCAGCTTGTTTTATCCCGATGGCATTTTATTCAGTCTGGATTCCTACAAAAACCACAGCCCTCAGTTCGGGTCTTTTTTCCCTTTCTGATTTCAATCCTTTTTCAAAAACCGGTGAGCCTACCTATCGAAAACAAGATATTAAGCTTGGCCCTATTTCTGAAGAAAAGATTACCAAAACGTTAGCATTACAAAAGGCGCCTTCGGCCAAATATGCCGATTACTACTGGACCTCAACTGTTCATTTCAAAGTAAAGCTACCCAAAGAAAAGCCCCAAATTCAAGCTCCTCAGAACATAGTACCAGTTTCAGGTGGGTTTGATATTATTGTTGGTTGTTTTTCCAATGAGCAAAATGCTCAAAATTTGCTCTTGAAACTGCAACGTGACGGCTTTGCGGCTAGAATTATTCCGGGTGGCACCTTAACCAGAGTGAGCGCAGGAAATGCACAAAATACAGCTGAATTATCAGCTTTGCAGCAACGTGTTGCAGCTCGTCAACTACAAGGTTGGATCTATAAAAACTAATATAAACACATGAAAAGAATCTTCAGTATTTTACTATCCGTCGGGATCAGTACCTCAATGCTTTTTGCCCAATCTACAAACGTAGAAGGCAGCAAGTATCAATTTAAAAAAATTGTTCACCTTGACGCCACGCCGGTACAAAGTCAGGGCCAAACTGGTACCTGTTGGTCATTCTCTGCCACCAGTTTTTTTGAGTCAGAAATTCAACGCCTCGGTGCAAAAACCCCAATTATTTTATCTGAAATGTATGTAGTTCGCAAGGCTTATGAATTGAAAGCCGAGAAATATATTCGCATGGACGGTAAAATCAATTTTGGTGAAGGTGGCGCATTTCACGATGCTCCGCTGGTTATTTCTAAGTTCGGTATTGTACCTTTTGAGGCGTATACTGGCTTAAATGGCACAGATAATTACAATCATGGTGAAATGTTTTCGCAATTAAATGCTGTCATGAATGACATCATTGCCCGTTTAGGCTCTCCTGAAGGCATTACCGATGACTGGAAACGTAAGTATAATTCAGTACTCGATCTAGGTCTTGGTAAAGATGTGACGTCATTTGAATACGACGGCAAGAAGTACACGCCAAATTCATTTGCAGCTTCCTTAGGCCTAGACATGAATAATTATGTTTCATTGACTTCTTTCACCAATC
>JBEDCS010000004.1:0-3364 GCA_041176605.1 Bacteroidota bacterium | reverse complement strand
AAATTGGTCGAGTTTTTCAGACCTATGCCAACCGCTGTCAAAAAGCGGGAGCCATGGATTTCGATGACCTCCTCTACTTCACCAACGTACTCTTGCGAGACTTCCCGGACGTACTGCACTATTATCAACAAAAATTCCAGTACATTTTAGTAGACGAGTATCAGGATACCAACTATGCCCAATACCTCATCGTCAAAAAATTAGCAGCGGCCTATCAAAACATCTGTGTAGTCGGTGACGACGCGCAAAGCATCTACTCTTTTCGAGGGGCAAATATCGAAAACATCCTCAATTTCAGAAAAGATTACCCTGACTTTGCCCTTTATAAACTAGAACAAAACTACCGCAGCACCAAAACAATCGTCGAGGCAGCCAATAGCGTCATTAAGAAAAACAAAGACCAAATTTTCAAAACCGTCTGGACAGACAACCAAGAGGGAGGCAAAATCAAAGTCTTGCGCTCACTGACAGATAACGAAGAAGGACGCAGCATTGCACAAGCAATTTTCGAAAAGAAAACAGCCGAAGGTGGCCGCTTTCAAGATTTCTCTATCCTCTACCGCACCAACAAACAATCAAGGGCTTTTGAGGAAGCACTGCGCAAACTCAATATGCCCTACAAAATCTATGGCGGGCTTTCGTTTTACCAGCGTAAAGAAATCAAAGACCTCCTCGCCTACTTCAGACTCGCTGCAAATCCGCACGATGAAGAAGCGTTTAAACGGGTCATCAACTACCCTAAACGCGGCATCGGCAAAACAACCGTAGAAAACCTCATCATTGCTGCTAACAAATACAGTACTAGTATCTGGGAAGTAGTTCGCGATTTCAATCGTTTTCCGGCCGATGTTGGGTCGGCGGCAAAATCTAAAATTTACGAGTTTGTCACCATGATCGACAGCTTTGGTGCTGAACTCGAAAAAGTAGATGCCTATACCCTCGCCGACCGCATTGCTAAATCTTCGGGTATCATCCGAGAGCTCATCTCCGAAAAAGACAAAGGCCCTGAAGAAGTAGAGCGCTTTCAAAACGTAGAAGAATTGTTAGCGGGTATTCAAGAATTTGTGAAGGGCAACGAAGACGGCAACTTGCGCACACTCGCCGACTTCATGGTAGATGTCGCGCTGCTCACAGACGCCGATCAAGAAAACCCCGAAGACCGCAATCACATCAGCCTCATGACCATTCACTCGAGTAAAGGGCTAGAATTTCCACACATTTTTATCGTAGGTTTAGAAGAAAACCTCTTTCCTTCACAAATGGCGCTCAACTCAAGATCTGAACTCGAGGAAGAACGCCGCTTGTTTTATGTTGCCCTTACCAGAGGCATGAAAAGCTGCATGCTTTCTTACGCCACAAGCCGATTTACCTGGGGGCAACCCATCATGTGTGAATCCTCTCGTTTTATTGATGAAATCGATCCGCAATATTTACAATTTGAATCGGTCAATCGCAGCAGTGCCGGGCGCTCTTTAATGGGCTCTGGTGCAATTGACAGAGGTTTTAGCGGTGGGCTCAATAAACCCTTGGGGGCACCCGCACCCAAATTGCGCTCTTTAAAAGAAGTCAGTCAAAGCTCAGCAAGCGCTAGGCCAACCAACGACACCGGAAATGAGCAATTAATGGTCGGGGCCAACGTTTCACATGATCGCTTTGGTAAAGGAAAAGTACTCAAAATAGAAGGTGCTGGCCCAGACAAAAAAGCCACTATATTCTTTCCGCAACACGGTTCTAAAACTGTTTTGTTGCGTTTTGCAAACCTGCAAATATTAGAAGATTAGCTTTAAAATAAAAGACGAAAATTCAGCTTACTGTATTATTCCTCCAATAAATCAGGTCTGCGATCTTTTGTCCTTTCGTAGGCTTGTGCTTCGCGCCAAGCAGCAACATCTTTTGGATTGCCACTCAATAAAACTTCCGGCACTTTCATGCCCATAAATTCGGGTGGTCTTGTATACACAGGCGGTGCGAGTAAATTATCTTGAAAAGAATCTGTGAGTGCTGATGTTTCGTCGTTCAGCACACCTGGAATGAGCCTTACTACCGCATCGACAACGATGGCAGCAGCAAGCTCGCCGCCACTTAATACATAAGAGCCAATGGAAATCTCTTTGGTAATATAATGATCACGAATTCTTTGATCGACTCCTTTATAGTGTCCACACAAAATAATAAGGTTTTGCTTCAAAGACAACTGGTTGCATGCCGCTTGGTCCAATACAGCGCCATCTGGCGTCATGTAAATAATATCGTCGTAAGTGCGCTCAGCTTTGAGTTTTTCAATTGCTTTTGAAATAGGCTCTACACTCATGACCATCCCGGCTCCTCCTCCGTACTGATAATCGTCTACATTTCGATGTTTGTTATCTGCGTAGTCGCGCAAATTATGCACGTGAATTGCCGCCAAGCCCTTATCTTGGGCGCGCTGAATTATTGAGGCTGCAAAAGGGCTATCGAGTAATTGAGGGAGGACAGTAATGATATCAATACGCATGTCACAAAGATAAGTCAATTCCATGCATTTTACTACCTTTGCACAAATTCCAATTATGATCCAATTATCTGAGCGTTTACTCGCCATGGAAGAGTCTGCGACCATCGCCATGGCCAAAAAAAGTAGAGAACTGAAAACACAAGGAAAAGATGTTATTTCCCTGTCATTAGGCGAGCCCGATTTTCATACGCCTGAATTCATCAAAGACGCCGCTGTTCAAGCGCTCAAAGACAATTATACAACATATACACCCGTACCCGGCTATGACGACCTTCGGGAGAGCATTTCCAGAAAATTTCTGCGCGACAACAATTTGAGTTACTCAAAAGAACAAATTGTTGTGTCTACAGGTGCCAAACAAAGTATTGCCAACCTGGTGCTTAGCCTCATCAATCCGGGCGACGAAGTAATCATCCCTGCTCCCTACTGGGTTTCTTATTTAGAAATTGTAAAAGTAGCAGAAGGAGTTCCTGTTGTCATTTCGGCTGGTATCGATAAAGATTTTAAAATCACTGGCGCTGAATTAGAAGCTGCCATTACCCCAAAAACTAAAATGTTGATGTTCTCCACGCCTTGTAATCCGACGGGCTCGGTCTACACCAAAGAAGAATTACAAGACATCGCTCGTGTGCTTACCAAATACCCACAAGTCATTGCCATGAGTGATGAAATCTATGAGCACATTAATTTTATCGGAAAACACGAAAGTTTAGCGCAATTTCCTGAAATCTACAATCAGGTAGTTACGGTCAACGGTGTTTCTAAAGCTTGGGCCATGACTGGTTGGAGGCTAGGTTACATCGGCGCTCCTAAAGAAATTGCTGCGGCCTGTGACAAAGTTCAAGGTCAATTTACTTCGGCAACCTGCTC
>JBEDCS010000003.1:0-7001 GCA_041176605.1 Bacteroidota bacterium | reverse complement strand
GGAGTCTGCGTAATTTAGTTCCAAATTTGACCACAATATGATGGGCTCCTTGCTTGTGCTTTTTATTTTTGAATCTTGGTGGTTATCAGGGCTTTTTGTCTTTGTGGTCTTGATGTTGGTATTGGTTTTTATTCGCAGGCGCATAGAATCAAACCGAAGAAATCAGGTAAGGCTAGAGGTGAAAATTGCCGAAAGAACCAAGGAAATCAGGTTGCAAAAAACAAAAATTGAAGAACAAAAGCGGCTTCTCGAGGAAGAGAAAAATAAGGTTGTAGAGCAACAGGCCTTGCTACAAAAAGAGAAAGACCGCACCGAACAATGGTTGCTCAACACCCTGCCTTCTGAGGTAGTGATAGAACTCAAGCGCAATGGGAAAGTGAAGGCACAGGCCTTCAAACAAGTTTCTATCATGTTCACAGATGTTGTGGGTTTTACGCGGATTTCAGAGTCTATGGCCCCGAGCAGAATTGTTTCAAAGCTCGACGTCCTGTTTCAGAAGTTTGACGAAATCATACAGGCCAATAACCTTGAAAAAATCAAAACAATCGGTGATGCCTATATGTGCGCAGGCGGGGTCCCTGTAGAAAACTCTACCAACCCTATTGATGCTTGTTGTGCGGCTTTGCAGATTCAAGCGTTCATGGACAAACTCAAGTACGAAGCCATCGCCGATCACGAAGATTACTGGGAAATCAGATTAGGAATCAATACCGGGCCGGTGATTGCCGGAATTATTGGCAATATTCGTTTGGCCTATGACGTTTGGGGCTCTTCTGTGAATTTAGCGCAACGGATGGAAATGCTCGGTGAACCAGGTAAAGTTACCATTACAGGAAATACTTTTCAGCATATTGAACCTTATTTTGAATGCGATTACAAAGGAAAAGCACTCACTAAATCCAGGACAAAAGTCGACATGTATGTCGTGCAGCGCATCAAGCCCGAACTCTCTATTAATGGTGAAGGGCTGATCCCAAATTCGCGCTTTGAAGAAATCAAGAAACTACACCATTACAGCTCGATCAAATACTACAAGGCAGAGCACCACGTAATGAATATCTTGGAAAAGAATCTACCTGAGGGCTTACATTATCATTCTATCAAACACACCAAAGACGTTGTCAAATCTGTTGAGCGCATTGCCTTATTGGAAGGCGTAACGGACGAAGGCCTTTTTCTGTTGAAAACTGCAGCTATTTTCCACGACGCTGGGTTTATTGAAAAGTATGACCATAACGAAAGTATTGGCGCCCGAATGGCCCAAGAGATCTTGCCAAAATATGGTTTCACGGATCAGCACGTCAAAACGATAGTAGAGCTCATTCACGCGACGGAAATCCCGCACAAGCCCATTAATAAGCTACAAGAAATCATTTGTGATGCAGACCTCGATTATTTGGGCCGAGATGACTTTGAAATGATTGCGGATAATCTCAGAAAGGAATTGACCGAAATGGGCAAGCTTCAGTCCAGAAAAGAGTGGGATGAAATACAAGTGAAGTTCTTAAATCAGCACCAATATTTTACACAAACTGCCATTCAATCCAGACAGAAGAAAAAAGCTGAGAACTTGCAAGTTGTGGTTGATCGCTTAGCTGCCGACGACTACCAAGTTTAAGCAACCCAAATATATTTATAGAAAACGGCCGTTGCGTGGCGCTTTTTTTGGCTTCTTATCTTTTTTTGCAATGGGGTAATTATAGCCAAGATTCAAAATGGCTCGATTAAGTGAGCCCGGGCTGTTAATGCGTTGGTCATACAAATAAGCAATTTCAAGCTCGCCCGCAGCTTTTAAATCAATCGCCACGCCAAGATTCCAGCGGATGCGATTCAGGTGATACCCAGTTTGACCATCCATTGGGCTTGTGAAAAATTCCATGCCAGCACTAGGACTTAAAATTGAGTTTTTCAAATTGTATCCAATACTTGGTTTGAAACGAAATGCATCTCCGAACTCAGAACCAATGTCGGTAGTAGAACGCTCAGCAGAAAATTGATAACGCACCCTAAAGCCCAATTCTAATCTTTCAATTTCATGAGCAAGTTGCAGATTTACATTGAGGCGATGTTGCAACGCATAGTTTCCGAAGTCGTCTTTGCTTGCGATCAATCGGTAGTCCAAAGAGGGTCGAATAAATTTATTGACCTTGTATTTGTATGAAATTTGTGGGAAAAAGGTCTGCAAACCACTTGCATCAAAGCGCGTTGTAAAGTCTAGGCCAAAACTTTGTTTTTTATCTAGTTTATAGCTGAGGCCTAATTCATTCCATGATTGAAATACGGTTGAATTTTGCGATAAAGCCAAGCCCGGGAGTAGCCCAAGCAAAAATAAAAGTCGTTTCATTAGCGTGTCACGATGATTTCGCCGAGGTCTTTGACCTCATTTTTGCCAATTTGTACGGTAAATTTCACCGGTACTTTGGTGTAATAGTCGTCGTCGTTATTGGCAACATTGTTACCTGTGTTGAATACTTCGTGATATGCAAAAACCGTATATGTACCAGGGAATAAATTATTAAAGCTAAAAGTACCGTCGTAATTACACTCAATTTTATCATCGTGAATACTGTCTTGGGTTCCATAAACTATATAGACATCTTCTGTTGCACCAGGGTAACTTACGGTTTGAGACAACACTCCATTTACATATAGTTTTTCATTAACAGTGAGTTTTCCAACTATTTGACTTCGACCACCTTCACCTTCATATTTCTTACAAGATGAAAGGGTAAATAATGCACTAATAAAAAGCGTCAAAAAGGCTAATTTTTTCATGAATGTGAATTTTTAGGGCAATGTTAAGAAAAAAACAACTTTTGACGCATTCTTACGTCTGCTTGTTTGGATAAAAATTGATATTTCAGTAATATTGGTCACGCTAACTCTGCCTTGATGAAACACATACTACTCTCCTTTATATTTCTAATCACTTTTTACAGCGAAGCTCAGGTTGTGGTCAATGAATATTCTTGCTCGAACATGACCGGAATCGTCGATGCCTACGGCGAACGCGAAGATTGGATTGAACTTTACAATACCACAGGTGCTTCGGTTGATCTCACAGGATGGTTTTTATCTGACAAGCCATCAAACCTCACTAAGTGGCAAATCCCAAGTGGATCAATCGCAGCAAATGGTTTTCAGATGGTTTTTTGTTCCAAACGCAACACGGTAAACGGCACCCAATACCATCCAAATTTTAATTTATCTCAAACTGAAGGAGATTGGATCATCCTTTCTAACCCTTCAGCCGTCGTTGTAGATTCCTTCAAGATTGTGCACATGACCAAAGCCAATCATTCTGTGGGCAGGTCAACTAATGGTGCCAATGATTTTAAATTATTTACCACACCAACCCCAAATGCCAATAATGCTGGGGCCGTCAATTTTTATCCGCCAAAACCCGTTTTCAGTTTAGCCCCTGGTTTCTATGCCGGAGCTCAAACGGTAAGTATCACTTGCGCTGACCCAACAGCCACCATTCGTTATACCCTCGATGGCTCTGACCCAACACCTACTTCTACAGCTTATAGTGCGCCCGTCAATATTCCAAGTACTAAAGTTTTAAGAGCAGCTGCTTTTGGCGCCACCTTAAGTTCTTTCACCGAGACGAACACTTATTTTATCAATGTCAATCATACCGTGCCAGTTGTGTCTGTATGTTCGCAAGGAGTTTACAGTTTGGTGGCCAACGGAAGCCAAAACCCTGCCAATCGCATAGGCGCTTTTGAATTATTTGAACAAGACGGCTCTTTTATAGATGAATCTGAAGGCGACTTCAATAAGCATGGCAATGACTCTTGGGCATACGCTCAGCGTGGATTCGACTTTATTTGCCGCGATCAATATGGCCATAACGGAGACCTCGAGCACCAAATTTTTCCGGAAAAATCCAGAGATGCCTTCCAACGCGTGATCCTCAAACCAGGAGCTAGTGACAACTATCCTTTTGAGCAAGGCGCCCACATTCGCGATGCTTTTATACATACCCTTTCAGACCGTGCTGATATGAAACTAGATGAACGCACCTGGAGACCAGCTGTCGTTTATTTGAATGGCAATTATTGGGGTGTTTATGAAATCAGAGAAAAGGCCGATGACCACGATTATGCTGATTATTACTACGACCAAGATAAATTCAATATGCATTACCTCAAAACTTGGGGAGGCACTTGGCAAGAGTACGGATCACCGAATGCATTACCTGCTTGGAATAATCTCAAAAATTACGTTCTTACCAATAACATGGGAAACCCTGTTAACTTTAACTACGTAGATTCTCTACTCAGTTGGAAATCATTGGCCGATTACTTTATGATCAACTCCTACACAGTCAATCAGGATTGGCTGAATTGGAACACTGCCTGGTGGAGAGGTTTAGACACTAATGGGGACCACAAAAAATGGGGTTACGCCCTTTGGGATATGGATGCCACTTTTGGTCACTACATTAACTATACCGGTATCCCGGACCCAAGTGCAAACGCTGACCCTTGTAATGCAGAAAACCTCCCGAATCCTGGTGGGCAAGGACACACAGACATCTTGGAAAAACTCATCAATGAAAATCCTGTTGTTGAGCAATATTACATTACGCGATACATTGACCTGATCAATACCTCATTTAGTTGCGCTAGTATGTTGGCACTATTAGACAGCATGGTCAATGAAATCGATCCCGAAATGACTGCCCATTGTGCCAAATGGGGAGGGAGCTACTCAGGTTGGCAGTCACGTGTGACGCAACTGCGTAATTTCATCAATCAGCGTTGTTTAGCCCTCGAACAAGGCCTGATCGATTGTTATCAACTTACTGGGCCTTATCCTGTTACTTTTGATGTAAGCCCTGTAGGTGCAGGAACCATCCAAGTCAATTCTGTGAATCCACCAAACTATGCTTGGGTTACTGAATATTTTGGTGGCATTCAAACTTTGCTAGCACCCACGGCCGCTCCTGGCTTTGTTTTTAGCCACTGGACGGTCACTACAGGCCCATTAGCACTCCCGGCAACTACTGCTAACAATG
Organism: Bacteroidota bacterium; assembly: GCA_041176605.1. Classification (GTDB taxonomy): domain Bacteria; phylum Bacteroidota; class Bacteroidia; order Flavobacteriales_D; family Crocinitomicaceae; genus UBA952. Next base: position 1,975 of record JBEDCS010000003.1, on the reverse strand, counting down.
CAATTACCATCAATGGTCCAGAAACAATTGTAGCCGTATTTATTCCGGACGTTCCGGATGTCGATGGTGACGGCTGTCTAAATGTGGACGAAAACCTTCTAGGTACAAATCCAAGCAACCCAGATACAGATGGCGACGGTGAAAACGACTGCGCTGAAATTGGCAACGTTGGAGCCCCAACAGATACGGATGGCGATGGCATCATCGACGCACTTGAGTCATCAATTGTTGATACCGACGGCGATGGTGTCATGGACGAACTCGACCCAAACAATACCGACCCATGTATCCCGAACCCAAATGCTGGCCCTTGTGACCAAGACGGCGATGGTTTAACAAATAGTCAAGAAACAACATCTGGAACCAATCCTACGAATCCTGATTCAGACGGCGATGGTCAGAATGATGGTCAGGAGGTCACAAATGGCTCCGATCCATTGAACCCATGTGATCCAGACGATACCTTACCTGGTTGTCAGATTGACACCGATTTCGATGGGCTTACCGATGCGCAAGAAGGCGTGCTTGGCACCAATCCTACAAATCCAGACACAGATGGCGACGGTATCAATGATGGTACAGAAGTCAACAATGGCAGTAATCCGCTCGACCCATGCGATCCAGATGGCAGCAGCCCTGAATGCGCTATAGGTATTTATTTCCCAAGCGCATTTTCACCAAATGGGGTCGGAAATAACCTTAACGAGGTGTATCAAATCATTGCCGGAAAAGACATCGAAAGTTTGAGCTTTAAAGTTTTTGACCGCTGGGGCAATCTTATTTTTGAATCGGGCAACAAGCAATTCAAATGGGATGGTGCCTATAAAGGCAAGCCTTGTAACAGCGGAATCTACGCCTATATCTGTGATGTCACTTATGATACCGGCGCAACAAAGAAATTCACTGGCAACATCACCTTGATTCGATAGTATGAAGTTTTGTTCCAGCATATTCTTTACTCTTTGGATGCTCGGCTTTTTGGCACCAGCTAACGCCCAAGATTTTCACCTGACTCAAATAGACCGAAGCTTGCCCTATTTAAATCCGGCATTTGTGGGTGCCTATAAAGGTTATGAGCGCATCAGTTTATTGAACCGCAATCAATGGATCGGTACCGGAACCCAGTTTTTAACCAGTTACGGCATGGCCGAATTTACGCCGGGTCGCAACCTGGCCAAAGATCGGGCATACGTTGGTATCGCTCCGTCTTTCAGCAATGACGTCGGTGGTGATTCTCGCATGACTCAACGTTCTTTTGGTCTTTCTGTTAGTGGGCATTTACCTTTGGCAAAAGGCCATTGGCTCGACGCCGGATTGCAAACCGCCATTCAGCAACGCAGTGCCGATTTCAGTAAATTGCTCTATTACTCGCAATGGAATGGCACCACCATAGACCCTAATGTTTTTTCTGGCGAAGAAAACGATTTTGTTAGTTTTTCTTTTGTAGATGCGGGCCTTGGTTTGGCCTACAGGTATGAACCCAACACCAGGGGTGAATTAAAAAATGGTCAATGGGCTTTAACAACAGGCTTATCCTTATTACACGTCAATAAGCCAGTTTTGCAATATAATGCTTTATCGGCCGACCGCCTTTATCAGAAGATGGTGGCGTACGCACAGTTTTCATTGGGGCTCAATGAAGTTTCTACCCTGAAGTTTAATTTAGCGTATATCAGACAGGGCACACACCAAGAGGCAATTTTTGGTGCATTGTACCGCTTTCAAATGCGCGGCGCATCACAAATTACCAATGAAGTAAGCAACCGTTTCTTAACGGCAGGTCTTTATTTTAGGTCAACAGCTGCGGTTTCTCCGTATGTAGCCATCGATTTTGGAGCCTTTGATTTGGGTTTGTCTTATGATGCTGATTTTGGTCGCCTAGCCTCTGCATACCGACATTCAATCGAAATGAATGTGAGTTATACTTTTGGCAAGCACTCCTTATTTAAAGGTAACCGTTTGCGCTAAGAAATTT
>JBEDCS010000002.1:0-14463 GCA_041176605.1 Bacteroidota bacterium | reverse complement strand
GAAGGTAGTGCTTCGTGTAAATAAATGCCATAATATTGACCGCTGACATCTTGGTAATCTTGTTCGAGCCGATCGCCTTGGAAAACCACTTCGTTGCCTAATTGCCCCTCTATTTGAAGTTTACCCTTGTACACATAAAGCAACGCGTTTTTATGCAGATATACTTGCGTGCCCGCTTGAATCGTGAGTGTTTTTGATGAATCTACGATTGCAGCGCCGTAAATGACATGAGGTTTGTCATTGGGCCAAGTACCTTCGTTAAAGTCAAATATTTGGGCTTGAAAATTAGAATAATGAAAATAGGCATCTTGCCCCCAGGCAGCAAGCTTCACAAATTGGTCTTTTCCATTGGTGCGAAAACGGATGGAGTCTTCAATGATGAGTGGCTGATTGGCGCCGTTTGAATTGAGTGTTACTTCAACAAAAACAAAAATGGAATCTTGAGCTTCCAATAGGATATCTTCGTGTATGTCGGCGGGTACGCCATCAACATTGATGCTGTATACAGATTGTGCGCCGCCCATGAGCTCAATGGCGTCAATTTTTAAACTTTTTTGGTCTTTGTTGTAGATTTTGAATGCTTTGGTTGTGGAACCCACGGTCGTGAAGACGGTGTCAAAGACCAAAGTGTCTGTGGAGAATTCAAGATTTGATTTAGAAAGTAAAACTTGCTTGTTGCAAGAACTGAGGCTTCCCCAAAAGGACAAACCCAAAAGCAGCAAACAAAATGAAATCAAACGCATGGACATACAACGAACAAAGCTAAATAATATTGGGGTCTTAGGCCAATTTCAATAAAAAATGTTGCTTGGCTTGCTGTGGGCGTTGGCTCAAAAGTCCAAAATACCAAGCGTCGGCACTAAAATGAAAGACCGGATTTTCACAAAGCCCCTTCCATTCAGTCTTGTATTGCCGAAGAAAAGGAGCAGTTAATAAAATGATGCTTTCTGGGTGCAACTCTAAAAGAGGGAGTTTTTTTATTCCTTCTTTTTCCACCTTCTCATCTATCAAAAGGACTTGTTTTTTTTGATCAGAAATAAGTTGGTTTTCCGTTTGAAAATTGACAATTTCAAAATCAGGTAAAGCAATACTTAGTTGCGTAAGAAATCGAGCTGTTTTTTTGGGGATAGGAGCATTGAGCACAAGTTTGTTTGGATCAACTTTTACCCGGCGAACGATGTCTACTAAAAAGTAGGCAAAAGGAGAGTGGGTGCCGTGACGACCTTTGGCCTTCCAAATAAAAGCAGTAAATTCGAGGCAGTAAATCACAGTGCAAAGTAACAAAAAAGTCGCCAAACCAGTGGATTCTCAAGCAGTCATCGCTCAACAATTGTCGTTAATTCAAAACGGAACAACTCCGTTAGAGGTGCTTGCTGCATGCAGGGTAGGAGACGGAATTCTTGCCTTTACCGAAGATCAAAAAGAACAATTCCGACAATTAGCCAAAGCTAAAGCTCCGGATGTTGCCTATTTTGTGCCTGCTTCAGGTTCAGGTTCACGGATGTTTGAATTTTTATACGAGTTTTTGCAATATCCTAATCCTGAAAATTCACAAAAAGCCGCTCGTTTCTTTAGCCGCCTCTCAGAATTTGCCTTGTTTAGAAAGTTGCCTTTTGAGCTCAAGCACGCCTATTTCAAAGGTTCGCTTGAACTTGAAACCCTCATTGAACACCTGCTAGGCTCTGCAGGTTTGAACTACGGAAAAACCCCGAAAGGCTTGATTCCTTTTCACACCCATGAGCCGTTTGTGCTCAATCCCTTTCAAGAACATGTTGTGCAGGCGTCGAGTTTGCCTTTTCAAAATTGCTCCTTTCATTTTACCATTCAGCAAGAATTTCAAAAAGACTTTGCCCAAGCAATACAAGATCTAGAGGCGCTTACCGCCCAAAGATACGCAGTGAGCTATTCTACCCAAGATCCTGCTTCTGATGCCTTTGTCTTTAAGCAAGACGGAACGCTTTTGCTCGATTCAAATGGACAGCCCATTAGAAGACCCGCCGGCCACGGAACCTTGTTGGAAAATCTGCAGGCTCTGCAGGCCCAATACATATTGGTTAAAAACATCGACAACGTTCAGCATTTTACGCAGCAAGAGGCCAGTAATCAAAATTGGGAGTTTTTAGTTGGGCTCCAACTGCAAATAAGAGACGACCTCAAGTCTTTTGTAAATAACAACGATTTCGAAGGTCTTTGTCAATGGAATCAAACCATGGGCTTATTTGACCAACAAAATCTCTTAAACTTCTCGCACAACAATTGGCAAGAACTGCTCAATAAACCCATCCGAGTCTGTGGTATGGTTCGCAATGATGGTCAGCCAGGCGGAGGACCATTCTTCATTCAAAAAGATGGTCGTAAATCAAAGCAAATCATAGAAAAATCTCAGCTCACTCATCTACCCAATGCCAGTCAGCTTTTGTTACAAAGTACGCATTTCAATCCTGTACTGATGGTACTGAGTCCGTGTGACTTAGAGGGCAAACCTCATGATTTACAACAATACAAGGACCTGGATGCTTGTTTTGTCGTTGAAAAACAACAAGATGGCCACAAGGTTAAATTCGTAGAGCAACCAGGTCTTTGGAATGGTGCGATGGCTTATTGGAATACACTCTTTGTAGAATTGCCATCACCTATCTTTTCTCCAGTAAAATCAGTCATTGACCTATTAGAAAATGCGCATCTGGCAAACAAAGCCGACTAGAATTGGTTACTTTTGTAACCAAATGAACATGCCATGATCCCAGTTACTGTATATAGTGAAATGACCCCTAACCCGAACACCATGAAATTCGTGGCCAATAAGTATTTATTGCCTACAGGTGCATCGGTTGAGTTTGATACAAAAATGAGCGCCAAAGGTTATTCGCCATTGGCCGAAGCACTTTTTGATTTCCCATTTGTAGCCAAAGTTTTTGTAGCTGCAAATTTTGTAACTGTAGCAAAAACAGACAACGTTCCTTGGGATTTCATTACCATGGAACTCCGGGAGTTTATCCGTGAATGGATTGCTTTTGGCAAGGAGGTCCTGATCGCGATGCCGAGTCAAATACAACTGGACCACGACCAAGAAACGCAAGACCCAGCAACTCCAGCTGCACAAGCGCTTCCTAAATTCGAGGCCTCAGAGCTAGATGACGCCATTGCCGACCTCCTCGATCAATATGTGCGCCCAGCTGTTGCTAACGACGGTGGGGCCATTGATTTTTTAGGATTCGAAGATGGAAAGGTAACTGTTTTGCTCAAAGGATCTTGTGCGGGTTGTCCGTCTTCAACTGCCACCTTAAAGGGCGGTATTGAAAACCTATTGAAGCAACACTTGCCTGAAGTCAAAGAAGTTGTTGCTTTTAACGGCTAATTATTAACATTCATGTAAGCTAGTTGTAAAATTAGCCTTATATTTAAATGAACAACTGTAGCACGCCGTTGTTACAGCAACATACTTATGTCCGTCACCGAACAAACATACGACCTCAAAGGCGCTTTGCGTCAGCATTTTGGCTTTGATCACTTTAAAGGTTCTCAGCAACAAATCATCGAAAATATCCTTGCTGGGCGCAACACTTTTGTCATCATGCCAACAGGCGGTGGTAAATCCATGTGTTATCAGCTTCCATCGCTTATTTTACCCGGCACTTCGATCATTGTCTCGCCACTCATCGCACTCATGAAAAATCAGGTCGATGCCATTCGTGGCGTGAGTGAAACAGGGCATATAGCACACTTTCTCAATTCGTCATTAAGTAAGTCAGAAATACAGAAAGTCAAAGAAGATGTGCTTTCTGGCCGCACTAAAATGCTCTATGTTGCTCCAGAATCACTCACAAAGCAAGAAAACATCGAATTTTTAGCGGCCGTTCCGATCTCTTTCTTTGCCATAGACGAAGCACATTGTATCTCTGAATGGGGCCACGACTTCAGGCCAGAATACCGTCGTCTCAGAGAAATTTTCCAAAAAATCTCGAACGTCCCTATTATTGCCCTTACTGCAACAGCAACACCAAAGGTACAATACGATATTCAGAAGAATTTAAATATGCTCGATGCCGACGTATTTAAGTCTTCCTTCAACCGAGACAACCTCTATTACGAAATCCGACCAAAGCGAGAAATCGAAAAACAAATCATCCGTTACATCAAACAACGCGAGGGTCAGAGCGGCATCATTTATTGCCTGAGCCGTAAAAAAGTAGAAGAAATCGCCGAACTCTTACAGGTAAATGGTATTTCAGCTATTCCTTATCACGCGGGTCTAGATGCTACTACCCGAGCCAGGCATCAGGATGCCTTTTTGATGGAAGAAGTTGACGTTGTGGTAGCAACTATTGCATTTGGTATGGGCATCGATAAGCCAGATGTCCGATATGTCATTCATCACGATATCCCGAAGTCCATTGAAAGTTATTACCAAGAAACGGGTAGGGCTGGTCGTGACGGCGGAGTAGGTGAGTGCGTGGCTTTCTATAGCTACAAAGACATCGAAAAACTCGATAAATTTTTACAAGGCAAGGCCATCACTGAACAAGAAATTGGTCGTCAGCTATTGCATGAAATTGTCTCTTACGCAGAAACCTCGGTTTGTCGTAGAAAATTCATTTTGCATTATTTTGGAGAAGAGTTCAATGAGCAAAAATGCAACGAACAATGTGACAACTGCCGCCACCCACAAGAAAAAATGCAAGGTGAGGCATACCTCAAGTTGTTGCTCGATGCCGTCGCCATTCTTGATGAAACCCAAAAAGCCAAACATTATTGTGCCTTTTTATCAGGACACCTCAATGCCGATATCAAAGCCTACAAGCACGATCAACTCAAATTATTTGGTGCAGGCAAGGATCAAGATGAGCATTTTTGGAATGCCGTTATTCGCCAGGCAGTAGTCAATGGTTTTCTGTACAAAGATGTCGAAACCTTTGGCACGCTCAAGCTTTCAGACAAAGGGCACTCTTTCAGAGTACAACCAGTTCCTTTTCAAATATTCAAACAACACGATTTCTCAAATACCGACGACGACGATTCCATTATTGCGGTCAATCAAAAGGGTGCGGCACTCGATGAGTTGCTCTATGGTCAGTTAATTGATTTAAGAAAATCAGTGGCCAAGCAATCAAATGTTCCGCCGTTTGTTGTTTTCCAAGAACCATCCTTGCGCGATATGTGTGTGCAATATCCAATCACAATGCAAGAATTAACAGCTATTCAAGGGGTGGGTGTCGGAAAAGCACAGCGCTATGGCCAAGCTTTCATTGACTTGATCGCAGCGCATGTGGAAGCCCAACAAATAGAAAGACCACTTGATTTTGTTGTCAAATCTTTGATCAATAAATCTGGTGCTAAAGTCCAACTCATTCAAAATATTGACAGAAAGCTACCGCTAGAAGATATTGCAAAGGCACAAGGCAAATCGTTTAATGAACTCATTGAAGAACTCGAAACTGTTGTCAATTCCGGGACCAAACTCAATATAGCTTATTACCTTGACGAAGTATTAGACCCAGACAACCAAGAAGAAATCATCGATTACTTTCTTGAGGCCGAATCTGACGATTTACTCACGGCTTATCATGAATTTGACGGTTGTTATTCCGAAGAAGAATTGCGCTTAGTGCGCATCAAATTTTTATCGGAATACGGTAATTGATCTGCTTTTTTCAGCGCTATCCTTTTAACAGACTTGCCACTGAGCTGCGCGAAACACTGTGATAATTTTCTTTGGCTTTATTGAAGATATCCTTGGCCATTTGTTTGGTTTTCGGATTGCTGTTCAGCGCCTCATAAATAGGCATCAGGTATTTGCGACGTCCAACTTTTACCAAGAAATGCTCGAGCGCTGGTTTGATCTCAAGCGCATAAGAAGTTTGGGCCGCCAAAACAAACCACTCTTTCAATACTTCGCTATTTTGAGAAGCACTGAAATGCAAGTCGTGGTCGAGTTGCCTCATTTTTACTAAGCTCGTTTTTGTACTTAAGTTTCTGATGAAAATTTGCCACTCTTGAATAATTCGGTCTTGGTAGTGGATGGTAAGGTCTATTTTTACTTTTTTGCGCTTGCCATTTTTACGGATCCATTTATACTGGAATTTGGGCTTGAATGGATTGATGCCAGCATTGTATTGTTTGGCAAAATCTTTCATTGCATCGAGCCTTGGAGAGACAATCTGCATACAGTTTTTAGGTAATCCTGCTTCAAAAATCCATTGGCGGTAATTGAAGTCTATTTGTTTTGGATTGAGTAAGTGTTGCTCAAGATAATCTATAAAGGTATCGGCATCAATGGTTTGAAAGGCAAAATGTGCAAAGTAATTCTTTAGAAATTGATCTAGTGCCGCCCTTCCGACTTTTTGCTCAAGGGTTTTGAAGAAGAATGCACCCTTGACATATGCGACATCAGACAAGGCTAAGTCAGGATCCCGGCCTATCAATTCGAGGTGTAATTTACTGTCTTCAGGATGCTTGCTGTTTTGAATTTCTTCGAGCGCATTTTGCAATTCATCAAACTCAATGAGGGCCATAATATCTGAAACTTCTTTTCCGGAAAGTGCCTCCATGATGCGCTGTTCAAAATAGACAGTAGTACCTTCGTTGAGCCATAAGTCGGACCAAGAATGATTGGTGACTAAATTTCCAGACCAAGAATGCGCCAACTCATGTGCCAATACGGATACTAAACTTTTGTCCCCTGTGAGCAAAGTTGGATTGGCAAAGGTGAGCATAGGGTTTTCCATACCACCAAAAGGAAATGAATAAGGTAACACCAAAACGTCATAACGACCCCAGCGGTATTTTCCGTAGAGGTTGTTGGCGACCTCCATCATTTTGGGTAAATCTTCAAATTCCTTTGCACATTGCTGCAGCAATTCTTTTTCGGCATATACGCCACAGCCTGAGCCCAAATCAGTAAAGCCGATATCACCAACGGCTAGGGCTATCAGATAGCTAGGGATGGCATAAGGCATTTCAAAATGATAGATGCCGTCTGCATTTAGTGAGGTAGGGTTTTTAGCGCTCATGAGTGCCATAAGATCTAAAGGCACCGTGACATCAGCGCTATAGGTAGTGCGATTAGAAGGGGAATCTTGCAATGGAATCCAGGTTCGGGTTAAGATGGCTTGCCCTTGCGTATAGAGAAATGGTTTGGTCTTAGAACTTGTTAATGTGGTGTCTAGCCAATCTAGTGCCGCTGACGCTGTGGTGGTTTGGTAATAAATATTAACAAAAGTTGTATTAGAATCGACATTAACAAGTAAAGCTTGACCAATAATGCTGTCTTTATCCATGGGGCCAATGGTAAAGTCTGTTTCTTTCTCGTGCTCTCTTTTTGTATTTCCGATAGTAACCTTTTGAATGAGTAGTCCTTTTACGTCAAAAATGGCGGTATCTGCACCCTTATTGATCATTTGATGTCTGGCTACCCCATAGATGGTTTGTGCTTTGAAATCTACTTCGAGGTCAAGGTGTAAATGTTTGGTTCGGATTTGTTGCAGGTTGGCATAACTGTGATCGTCATGAGGCAAAGTACTGAGTTTTTCAGTATTGGCTATGGGTGTTTCGGGTGAATTGCTGCAGCCCCAAACGAGAACAAGAACAATAAAGAGGATCCAGTTTTTCATCATTTGAATTGTAAATAACCGAATTTTTCTTGAGGACCAAAAATCCCGTAGGTATAAAGTCCTTTATTTTTTCGGTCATAGGTAAATGCCTTGGGTACGAGCAAAATGTTTTCATCCTTGCGCTGATGTCCGATTTGTCTTGTTTGCGCGCCAGTTTGGAGGTCTATTTGCACATAGGCACCGACATTTCGGTTTTTACTCAGGCTAAATGTTTGAACTTCATTGGCTGTTGGCATGAACTGCCCGCTTTGGTCATAGTTTGCTTCCGAATCGTTGAAAATAAAACAGATGCTTTGCGCACCTAAGAAACTGGCATAAGAACTGTAAGGCCCGTAGTCATTGATGCTATATTGCCTTTTGGGAATGCGTTGTTCCCAGCGCAATTGGCCATTTGTATCTATGCAAAAGGCAACGATATCGTTGTAGTAATAATAGGTGTAGGTGGTGCGTTGTCCGGTTTGATTATTATAACTCACATTTGTGTAGACATCGTATTTTTCAATAGAGCCGACATAGCTGCCATCAGGAAGCGTAAAGATATCGCGAACTTCGTATCGTGAGAGTTGAGGCGATTCGTTGCGCTTTTCAAGCCTGCGTTCAATGCGCATTTGTTCGGAAGATCGGTGCTCGCTGAGCATAATTTCTTTGCTGAAAGGGATAAAGCCAACGGCATTTACGGTGTCTTTGTTGAGGTCAATTTGTGCATTGAAATAACCATTCTGGAGGTCCATCCATTCAGAGTCACTGTATATCCCAAAAAGAGTCAGGCTGTTGTTGCCTTCTGAATTCATGATGAAATTGGTGATGCGTTTGCCTTCAAGGTCAAAGGTGTAATCTTTGATTTGCGTTGCAGAAAGCTGATAAACATGAAGGTTTTTAAAAGTTTTTCGGGTCTTGAGGGCTTGATTCTCGTTGATGCCTAGTTCGATAACACCGACAAAAAGTTCTCCGTCGTTGGTCAGGAAGTAATCCTCAATCGAACTGAGATTGGCATCAAATGGCAGGTTATACTCTCCTGTGCTTGAGCGTTGAAATTGTTGATTATAAATGTGATATCCGTAGGTGTCTATGCCGTTTTTTCGGCCTGGAATATTATAAAAAATACCAAAAAAAGATTGGTCTGGTGACTGGATAATCGAGAAATTTGGCAAAGGGTTAGGGCTAGGGTCTATGTAGCTCAAAAGTTCGGTGACCTCAATTTCGTTGAATTCGGCGTCTAGTTTTTTGACATAGAGTTTCATTTCTTTGCCAACTCTGTCTGCAATAAAGACGTAGGTGTCGTTCTCAATAAGGATGGTTTGTTGATAATAACCGAAGCCCGCTGGGGTTACAGGCTTGATTTTTAATCCGTCAATAGGAGTAAATGCGTTGTATTTGGTCAGTAAGAATTGACCTCCTAATTGATTGGTTGCGTGCAGTGTTTTGAAATCTTGGCCGTCTTCAGCAAGGATCTGAACGAGCTGACCTTTTGAGCGGCTAAATGCTCCCCATTGCCAGTCCGGAACCTGTGCGCGCAGCAACAGATTTGGTAAAAAAAGCAAAAGGAGCATCAGGAATTTCATCAATCTTTGACCATTTGAATGCCCAAATAATTAGAAGGGCTGATGAGTTTGAGTTCGTCTTTAAGTACCATACTAATCGGCAACTCTTCGATGAATGCGTGCACGCTTTCTTTGGTTACGCGTTCGTTTTTTCGGGTTAGGCCTTTGAGTGCTTCATAGGGTTTCTCAAAACCTTCACGGCGCAAAATTGTTTGAATAGCTTCGGCAACTACAGCCCAATTGGCTTCGAGGTCTTGTGCAAGTGCAGACTCGTTGAGCAAAAGTTTGTCAAGGCCTTTCATTGTGGCGCCAAATGCGATGATGCTGTGTGCAATAGGAACACCAACTACACGTAAAACTGTAGAGTCAGTGAGGTCGCGTTGGAGGCGAGATACGGGTAGTTTTGCAGCTAAATACTCGTAAAGTGCATTGGCTAAGCCGACGTTGCCTTCAGAATTTTCAAAATCTATGGGATTGACTTTGTGTGGCATTGCAGACGAACCAATTTCTCCGGCTTTGATTTTTTGCTTGAAGTATTCCATCGAAATGTAGGTCCACATATCGCGATCAAGGTCTAAGATAATGTTGTTGATGCGTTTCATGCAATCAAAAAGCGCTGCAAGTTGATCGTAGTGCTCTATTTGTGTGGTGGTTTGCGAACGCTCAAGGCCCAAGATGTCATTGACAAAATGATTGCCAAATGATACCCAGTCTGTTTGAGGATAGGCCACAAAGTGAGCATTGAAATTGCCAGTTGCTCCTCCGAATTTTGCCGGAAGCAGTATGCCTTTCAATTGTGTGAGTTGTTTTTGTAAGCGTTCAGCAAAAACCTGAATTTCTTTTCCTAAACGAGTAGGGGACGCAGGTTGCCCGTGAGTGCGGGCAAGCATCGGGATGTCTTTCCATTCAGTAGCCAAACTAGTTAGTTTGGAAATGAGCCCTTCAACTTGTGGAATATAAACTTGTTGAAGGCCGTCTTTCAAAGAAAGAGGAATGGCTGTATTGTTGATGTCTTGAGAGGTAAGTCCAAAGTGAATGAATTCGAGATAGGCATCGAGGCCGAGCTGTTGCATTTTTTCTTTGAGGAAATATTCTACAGCCTTGACATCGTGGTTGGTTGTTTGCTCTGTGGTTTTGATCCAGTTGGCATCAGCGTGCGAAAAGTCGGTATAGATGCTACGCAACGCTGCATATTTATCTTTGGGGAAATCTTTGAGATTTGCAATGCCGCTTTCGGCTAAAGCGATGAGGTATTCTACTTCTACAAGTACGCGGTAGCGAATAAGGCCGAACTCAGAAAAATAAGCTTGAAGCGCAGTTGTTTTGGATTGGTAGCGACCATCTATCGGGGAGATCGCGGTAAGGGCGTTAAATTCCATATTGTATCTAAAGCACAAAGATACAATAAGCGCAAAAAATAGAAAAATGAGTTTCGCTTTTATCGTAAATTTGAGGCATGAAAGTTTCAAGTGCCTTTATTCGGTTTCAGTGGATTGTTTTGGTCCTGATTTTTTTGGTTGTTTTTGCCGGAAGTTTTGTCCGAATGTCGGGTAGTGGCATGGGGTGTCCTGACTGGCCAAAGTGCTTCGGGCAATGGGTTCCGCCAACAGAACTTACCGAGCTGCCAGAAAATTACCAAGAGGCCTATTTATTGAAGCGTCAGAAGAAAGTACAGAAGTTTTGTAAATTCCTAGACCGCATCGGTATGGATGCCACGGCCAAACAAATATTAAATGATCCCGATGTATACAAAGAAGAGGCTTTCAACCCCAGAAAAACTTGGACCGAATACATCAATCGCTTGGCGGGTTTCTTAGCGGGTAATGCCATGTTGCTGAGTTTCTTTTGGCTGCTTTTGTTTTATCGCAAGCGCCGTTGGTTACTCCTTGCTGGCCTCAACTTAGTTTTAATGGCCATCGAAGCATGGTTTGGATCTATTGTAGTTGCGACAAATTTGGTGCCCTGGACAATTACCGTGCATCTTTTCTTGGCTCTTGTTATCATTGGCTTGCAACTTTATTTAGTGCATCAAATTCAAAATAAACAGCGCGCAGATCTGCCAAAAAACAAGACTTTTCATTTGCTATCTTGGCTCATTCTCGCGATCACGTTCTACCAAATGTTTTTGGGCACGCAAGTCAGAGAAGCCATCGATGCACTTGTCAAGCAAGGATACACCAGAGCTCAATGGATTGAAGCGCTCGGGCTGCCATTTTTTATCCACAGAAGTTTCAGTTGGTTGGTCTTGATTATACTGACTTATTTGTTTTGGCAAAACCGTAAGAAATGGCATTATGCGCGCATCAATGTTGCTTTTTATTTGTTGGCTGCCGAGCTCATCACAGGCGTAGCGTTGGCCTATGCCGACATGCCTGGTTTGGTTCAAACCGCACATTTGGTCTTTGCAAGCATCTTACTTGCAGTCTTACTTCTGATGAAATACGATCAGTATACTACCACTGAAACCGCTTCGTAAGGCCTCCAACTTGAATGAAGTAGGTGCCCGCAGGAAGTTTAGTCAGGTCAAATGAAAGATATTTTTGGGTGCATTTTTGACTGAGCATTTCCCTTCCTTGTAAATCGATGATGCGTGCATTCTCTTCATTCATAGGTTGTTGCAGCGTAACGAGCAGTTCATTGTTTTCAAAGTTGACTCCTATATCAAAAGGATTTTTTGGAGCAAAACCTGCATTACCGAGGTAGGCAAGTCTCCAGGTTTCATCTAAACGCTCATTACCTGATATGCCTGTACTTAGGTAGAAATAGCCATAGCTAGCAAAACCTATGCAGCCTTTTCTCGGGCTCGCATCAAACGGGGTGAGTGTATCTGTTTGAAAGTTATTTAAATTGATTTTTACCAGTTCAATTTGTGTTTGGTCATTTTGATCAACGCCTCCGAAAACAAAAAGTAAGGAATCTTGCAGCGCCATGCTTTGATACATTCTTTGACCCACTTCAAAAGCAGTAAATGTAGTCCAGGTATCTGTCTGTGGATCATATTGCCAGGTGTTTGTGTTCCAGCCAGTTTGATTACTGTCATTGGTTCGGCCACCAAAAAGGTAGCCTAAATTGTTGTGCGCCGCGGCAAGTCCACGCCAACAGCCGCTAAACGGGAGGTCATTGAGCTGCTCCCAGGAGTTTGTATTGAAATGAAAACACCAAACCTCATTTAATATACCGCTATTATTGCGACCACCGATGAGGTAAAAATCAGATCCAATCACTAAATGCTGACAACCGGCTCTGCCAGGAGCAGGCAAGTCTGGCATGGATGTCCAGCTGTTGGTAAGAGGCGAGTACTTCAAAAAGGTATTGAAATAATTGCCCAAGCAATTTTCGCCGCCTACAACAAATCCATTACCGTCATAGCTAAACGCACTAGTGTATTGTCTTTCTTGCCATTGCGGCAAAGGAGCAATGGCCATCCAGCTACTCGATGCAGGATGAAATGCATAGAAATCACCCGTGCATGAAAAGTCTGAGGCTCTGCCAGTACCACAATAATGGATATCGTTGATGGTAAATTGTGCGCCATCATCTTGAGCGCCACCTGGGAAAGCCGCAATTTGCTGCCAACTTTGGGCCCTAAGCTGCAGGGAAATATTAAATAGGATGAGTAAAACAAAACGCATTTCCCGCTAACGTAAAAATTGATTTTTTAGTATGGAAGTTCTTAAAATGATGGGGTTCCGGTAAATCTTTGTAGCGTAGGGCGGTGGGTTAGGGTCCAGTGATAGCCGAGCTGAACATTGAATTGCTCGCCATTACTAAGTAGGTTTCTTTGCCAATTGGAACTGAGCAAAATTTGGTGTTGATCGGCAACCATATAGCCTGCACCAACAATGTAACTGCGCATGGAAACGCCAATCAGTAAGGCCAATCGTTTGTATCCGTATTCTAAATTCCCATTCAAATTCTGAAATCCATTCAGTTTTTCATAATAGAGTGTGGTGGTGAGTTTTTGAACACTGTCTAACTCAAATCTGTTTGTTGCGGCTATTTGAAACCCAAATTCGCCATAGCTATTGTAAAAGCTCCAGTCTTTGTAATTCAATTGCAGACCAATGGTAGGTGAATAGCTGAAATTTGAAAAACCATATTCGGCAAGATGTGAAATATTTTGGTTGAGACCGGCACCCACTCTTAAGTTGATATCTCGGCTGATCGCAATATCTCGGCTCAGGTTAAAGCCATAACTGAAAGTGTTTTGACCTAGTGCACCAACATGAAAATTATTGATGCCCATTTTCCATTTGCCCAGCCCTAATTGATACCTCAAGAAATTTTGACTCACTACAAAATTAGCTCCTGTGCTGAAATAAATACTTGTATTGGCCTTGAGATCAGAGCTTAGAAATCCTTTGCCATGCACTGTTACATCTGAATGATAGGCTGGGTTATTCAAAGAAAGGGTGGTGCTGAGTTCATTAAATACCTGGCCATTTGAAAGAAATGGAACTTGCGTAAGGATAAGGCCCCAAAAAAATCTGCGTATGCCACTGCTTAAATTTTTAACAATCATAATTTATTAAACACTTGAAGACTGCTAAAAGTTACACTACACCCCTTAAGCCTTTTTTACGTTACCTTTAGGTGTTGCACGAAAGCAAATTATGCAAGAACCAGAACAGCACTTATTGGAACGAGCAGCACAAGGCGAGCGCAAGGCTCAGCTAGAGCTCTATCAATATTGCTATCCTTTGTTGATCAGTGTGGCCAGGCGCTATTACCGCAACACTGACGAACAAATGACGGTCGTCAACAACGCATTTGTAAAGGTCATTCAGTTTTTAAATACCTACGAAGCTGGTAGGTTTTTAAGTTGGGTGAAGCGCATTATTTCCAATGAAATCATCGATGAATATCGCCGAAACAAACGTTACAACGAACTGTATCGCTTTGATGCACCCGTCGAAGAGCGCGGCTATGAAGATTTTCAGACCGAGTCGATTTTTACCAATGAGCAACTTCAAGAAATGTTGCTCAGTTTGTCCGAACCCGCTCGTTTGGTGTTCAATCTTTTTGCCATAGAAGGCTACGCGCACAAAGAAATCGCCAAAATGCTTGGTGTTACCGAAGAAACTTCAAAATGGCATACCAAAATGGCCAGAAAAAAATTAAAAGAACTTATTATCATACACTATGAAAAAACAGGAAGAAAATTCGTTGGATAAACTCTTTTCGAGTTTGCACGAGATTGGAAACGAAGTTCCGTCTGCGGCTTTTCTCAAAGACCTTGAGCAAAGGCTCGACGCACAAAAAAAACGCCGTAAACCCTTAGTTTTTTGGTGGTTTTTAAGTGTTTTTGGCGC
>JBEDCS010000001.1:0-9120 GCA_041176605.1 Bacteroidota bacterium | reverse complement strand
TACAATTCAGTACCGTCTAACTGACCAACTTCTTCGATGATGCGGTTAGGGCAAATACGGTAAATTGTAGGGAAATAAGCGATGTTGTAATCGTTGTTGATTTGGTTTGCCGAAGCCGAAGCCGGGTTAGCCATTGGGAATTGGATTTGGTTACCTGTAGCTGGCTCAATCCAGTTACCGATAGCACCAGAACCATCTAACATAGTTGCATCAGCAGTTGTTCCGTCACCTTCAATCCAGATAACCATAACGTCGTCTGTAGTTGAAGCAGAAACACCAGCAGCACCAGCAGGGCCGTGTGCAGCGTATACGTCTTCTAAGGCACCAGAAAGGTGGTAGTTCCAACATGGACCACACCAAGTGGCAGAAACATCTAAGAATACAGTGTATCCTTGATCGAGGTAATCATACAAAGTGTATGATCCGTTGCTAGTAGTACCAGCAGTAGACAACCAAGACTGATAAGCAGTCACGGTAAAGTTTGGAGCAACGCTTCCTGGGGCTAGCTGCGCATTTGCACTAACACCTGCAAGTAACATCGCAGCTGAGAATAATAGTTTTTTCATGCGTTAAAATTTAAGTTTGTGTAAATATAAAGAAATTCCGCTCAAGGAAAAAAGCGAAAATGGTAAAACTCAGCTTAAATACTATTTTTTCTTGAGTTGCTCCTTGATAAACAACTCTATGGCCCCAACCATTGAAGGTGCTTTAGGATGTGGTGCATGCACATCTAGGCGCAAGTTGTGTTTCAAAACTGCATTAGCTGTTGTTGGGCCAAAAGCCGCAATTGCTGTTGTGTTTTGCTTGAAGTCTGGGAAGTTTTTGAACAAAGATTCGATTCCGCCAGGACTGAAAAACACCAACATATCATAATATACATCCTCGAGGTCAGACAAGTCTGCGGCTACGGTTTTATAAAGAATAGCTTTAGAAAAAGGAATGTTGAACTTTTCTAGTGTGAGCGGAATGTTGTCGCGGAGGATATCTGTGCAAGGCAATAAGAATTTTTCGCCTTTTTGTTTTTTCATTAGTTCAGCAAGTTCTTCAATGGTTTGCTTCCCAAAAAAGATTTTGCGTTTGCGATAAGTCACGTATTTCTGGAGGTAAAGTGCTACGGCCTCTGTAATACAGAAATATTTCATAGTGTCTGGAACCTCAAAACGAATGGCCTCTGACATTCTGAAGAAGTGGTCCACGGCAACTTTTGAAGTTAAAATAACCGCTGTGTGCTCGCTGATGTCGATTTTCTGTGTTCGAAATTCTTTCGCGTCAACCCCTTCCACTTTGATAAAAGGACGGAAATCGATTTTGAGTTTATATTTGTCAGCTAAATCAAAATAAGGTGATTTATCACCCTCGGGTTTCGGCTGAGAAACAAGAATGGTTTTAATGGCCAATTTGTGCGATTTAATTGTTTTAGCTTATAAACCAGCGCCATACTATGAGCATAGGCAGGATTTCCAAGGCGCAAAGGTACAAAATTAAATAATACCATTCCAAATTTGCTTGCTGAGCGATTCGCCATGATTTGAAAATTCGCCAAAAATAAACCAACAATGAACAAAAGATAAACACATTGTTAATCAGGACGTTGGACTGTCCGTTGATCGTCCATAAAAAAGCCAAAGCCAAAAAGAGTAGACCTGTGAAAGACCAAACCTGTCTGTTCACCTCAGCAAAAGCAGCAGACCATTTCCATTGACCAACTAGAAAAAGTACCAATCGGTAAACAAGGGACTGAAATAAAATCCAGCCTGCTACGGCAATTAAACT
The DNA here is from genome assembly GCA_041176605.1 of Bacteroidota bacterium. GTDB lineage: Bacteria > Bacteroidota > Bacteroidia > Flavobacteriales_D > Crocinitomicaceae > UBA952. The sequence goes on along the minus strand of JBEDCS010000001.1, from coordinate 7,347 downwards.
GATCAAGAGTGCTTCGAGTCTATTGTAATATTCAGCTACAAATAGATAAACACAAAGATTTAAGGAGAGGTAAAAATTGACAAAAAAGAGGGCTTGAGTTTGTGGCCGCATCTTTTCATCGTCAAAGCCAAAACTCTCTACACGACTTGATTTCCAGAATCTGCGCCAAGATAAATTTACAGCATTAGGGGTGCTCAGCCTTGCATAGGCGATGAAAGCCAATGAAAGCAACGAAATAAATAGTAGATAACTATTTAACTGAGAACCTCTTTCTATTAATTCAAATGATTGCATACGCTGTTTACAGAACACAAAAATAATTCAAATTCTGATGCTACAGCTGCACAGATTATTGCTTACTTTTGTGCCAAACATCAATCATGAAAACTGATCAATACCAACACCCCGATTACTATAACATGGATGACTTGCTCTCTGAGGAGCACAAATTAGTCCGTGACGCAGCCAGAGCATGGGTTAAAAAAGAAGTTTCACCTATCATTGACGAGCATTATGAAAAGGCCACTTTTCCGATGCACATACTCAGTGGGCTTGGTGAAATTGGTGCTTTTGGACCTTACATCCCCGAAGAATACGGCGGCCCTGGCCTCGACCAAATATCTTATGGCCTGATCATGCAAGAACTCGAACGCTGTGATTCAGGTTTGCGCTCTACGGCATCAGTACAATCTTCTCTTGTTATGTACCCAATTTGGAAATATGGCTCAGAAGAACAAAAACAAAAATACTTACCAAAATTAGCTTCTGGTGAAATGATGGGTTGCTTTGGACTCACTGAACCAGATTTCGGCTCTAACCCAGGCGGCATGATTACCAACTTCAAAGATGCTGGTGATCACGTCATTTTGAACGGTGCAAAAATGTGGATCTCCAATGCTCCATTTGCACAAATTGCAGTTGTTTGGGCAAAAGACGAAAGCGGTCGTATTCATGGCCTAGTAGTAGAACGCGGCATGGAAGGTTTTTCAACTCCTGAAATGCACGGTAAACTTTCTCTACGCGCCTCTTCAACCGGAGAGCTCATTTTTGACAACGTAAAAGTTCCTAAATCAAATATTCTACCGGGCCGTTCTGGTTTGGGCGCGCCATTGAGCTGCCTTGATTCCGCGCGCTTTGGTATTGCATGGGGTGCCTTAGGTGCTGCCATGGATTGCTACGATCAAGCATTGCGCTACTCTAAAGAACGCACTCAATTTGACGTTCCTATCGGTAGCTTCCAATTGATTCAAAAGAAACTAGCTGAAATGATCACAGAGATCACAAAAGCACAGTTGCTTACCTTCCGTCTTGGCCAATTGCGCAACGAAGGCCGTGCTACCTCAGCACAAATTTCTATGGCGAAAAGAAACAACGTAGAAATTGCTTTGAATATCGCACGTGAGGCTAGACAAATACATGGCGGAATGGGTATTACAAGTGAATATTCAATGATGCGCCATATGGCTAACTTAGAATCTGTAGTTACTTACGAGGGCACACATGACATTCACCTACTTATTACCGGAATGGATGTAACAGGAATCCCTGCTTTTACAAGAGAAATGCCGAACCTCTAATATTAGAGTTCATCACTTTCAGAAAGCGCATCTCCTCTTATGAGGCGGATGCGCTTTCTTGCTTCTGCTCCATACAAACTACTTTTATAATCGAGCAATAGTTTTTTATAGGACTCTACTGCTGCCTCTTTATCTAAGATGCGTAATTCTAATATTTCAGCTGTTCTGAATAGCGCATCATCTGCCAAAATATCTTTGCCGTGCAATTTGAGTAGATCCGCATAAAACCCTAATGCTTGTTGCCATTCACCACGCTGCTCCAACGCCTGCGCTTTTCTATACAAGATGTCATCAGCCAAAGAATGATATGGGAATTGTGTTTGAATGCTATCAAAGAGTACGAACGCCGAATCATAATGATGCTGTGCGATCATGCGATCAGCAGTAGCAAACCACAGCATGACTTGATAGTTGCTATCTAAGCCATAATTATCTGTAATAAACACTGCCAGTTGAATGGCGTCGTTTGAAATGAGCTTTGATGTGGATTCTTTTAAAACATTCAGCTGTGCCTGTGCAAACTCAAATTCACCATCATAATAAAAGATTTTGGCGTTTTTAAATTTCGCCTCACTTCCAATAGTTTCAAATTTAAAATCGTTGTCTACTTGCATATAAAGCAAGGACGCCTCCCAAATATCTCCATCGAGCACATAGATGTCTGCCAAAAGCATTTTTGCCTGAGCGCGCTGCATATCGGTTAATCCCGGTAATTTACTCAGTAACAAAAGTTCTTCAATGGCTTGCTTAGACTGGGCTGCATAAAATGCGCGGATCTCTGCGAGCTGTAAGGAAAGTTGAAAACTCACCTTTCCTTTACCCAAGCGTTGCAAAGCTGCCTCAAAATCAAGGATACTTTGGGTGATTTCTTCTGATGTAAACGTTCGAAATTGTGTGATCTGCTGAAAACGTGCATTGAGCAAGGAGAGTTGGGCCTCATAAAAATTGGGCTTGTCTTGGCCGAGATCAAGTACATATTGGTATGAGCGCTTTGCTTGGTCAAAAACGGCGTTCTCTACACAAATATGGCCCATTTCTAACACTTCGCGGCCATCGCCTTTGGATCGTTTATCTAGTGCAATTACTTGCGTTACCGCACCAGTAAAATCACGATTTTGGACAAAAAGCCAAATGAGCATTTGACTATAGACCATCGGGGCATTGGCTTGCTGAACTTGCTGCAGCAGCACCTCCTTAGCCAAAAGAAAATCTGCCCCATTGGCGTTGGTGAGATCCATCCGTGACCCAACCGCCTGCTCAATGGCATCGATGATTCCTGGCTGTTGACCTAAATAATCTAAATATGCCAATAGCATTTGTCGCTTGTCGCCCATTAAGGCATATAAGTCAGCAAACTGAAAGTTAAATGGATAAAAGGGAGCTAATTTCTTTCCTTGTTCCAAGGTTCTTTTGGCGTAATCTAACTTACCCTTTGACGCAAAAGCCTGGTAAACCGCAATAATTTGACCCGGATTTGGCGCTAACTCGGTTAAAATTTCTTCATAGATTTTTTTGGCTTTTGCAGTTTCATTGAGTTCTTCGTAAAAACTTCCTGCAAGCAACCGCACTTCATAGTCTTGTTTGTTTAAACTGATTTGCTTTTTGAGCACTTTTTCAGCCGTTTTATCATCTTTTTGTGCACGTAAACAATTAAAGTAAGGCGTAAATATGGCTTTGCTTTGATCGGTTTCATAAAGCTTTTGATAATAAATGAGTGCTTTGTCAAATTCTGAATTATTGAAATAATATTGCGCCAATTGTAAGTCAGAGTTGTTTTGCGCCAACAGCTGAAGTCCAAAAGTTAAACAGAAGATGATGAGCAGATATTTCATCGGCGACGCGCTGCTTTTTCAACCAATTGATTTGCTAATGCATTTACCGGCGGATACAAGCGCTTGTAATCTTTAAAGAATTGTGTTTTTGCGCGTTCAAAGTCAGTGGTCAATGCAGCTAATTGTTGCACTTTGTTATGTTCAAATTGAATGAACTCGTTGTAGCGCTGACGCTCTCCGCGTCCTTGATCGATGTCTTGACTCAAGAGTTTGAGCGCAGTTTTTTCTTCTCGAATGCCAACTTTGATTTTTTGAAATTGTTTCATCAAGGGCTTTATAGACCGGCGCATCACTTTAAAGGCATCGAGCTGCTGAGCCAATTCCAGGTTTATGGTATCTAAATACAAGTTCTGCTTGATTTTCAGCTCAGTCTGTATGGTATTCACTTTATAAGTAGAAATCTCCTGCAAACGCGGATCCTCTAATTTCTTTGAAAGCTGATCTAGTTTCTTGAGCTCTTGCTGAACGCGTTTTAATTGTTGTTCTTTTTCTAAATCTGAACAAGCTATTAAAAGCCCAAGAACTGCGAAAACCAATAGTAATTTTTTCATCTTAACTGAATTGTACTAAATAGAGATGTAAACCTGATGTGATGAATGTTGCCAAAATGAAACCCGTATATACTTCAATAGGCTTATGCTTTTTCAAAAACAATCTTGACGACATGGTTAGGCCTGCTGCAATTATTGAACCAATTAACCACCAATTACTGAAATCAGATTGAGCGGTGGTATAAACCGCTAAAAATCCTACTAAAATACCTGCACCCGCCGCATGCAAAGAGATTTTGATCCAGCGATTGATCAATAAAAATATACTAGTAATGGCCACACCTGATAATGGAAGCGCATAATAGTATCTTGGCAAATAAGCATCGCCAGCTTTATAGGCAAGAAGAAAAAATAACACGAGTGAATAAATCAACATGATGATCAGAGGTAAACTCCTCTCGCGTTGGTTTTCGATATCTATTGTGCTGATTACTTTGAACCGATGCAACAAAATGAAAGACACACCTGGTGCCACTACGCTAAACATGAAAAATATGGTGAAAAGTGCCCATTTGGCAGGAGGCGGAGCAAAATACAACGAGCTCATGCTGTAATTCGTGCTAATTGCAGGGGCAAACAAACTGATCAAGATGCCATAAGTGGGCATGAAAAGGGGTAGAAACACCCAAGAAAATAAATGTGATAGTATCCTCATAATTCTTTGCGCATTCTTGCCACTGGAATTTGTAATTGTTCTCGGTACTTGGCAACAGTGCGTCTAGCAATGTTGTAACCTTTCTCTTTTAATAAATCCATCAACTTTTCATCAGTGAGTGGATTGTGCTTGTCTTCAGCCTCTATGGCATCAGATAATATTTTCTTGACCTCTCTTGTAGAAACCTCCTCACCGGAATCGGTTGATAAAGACTCCGAGAAAAAATACTTCAACGAGAAAATACCATAATTTGTTTGGACATACTTTGAATTGGCAACCCGAGAAACTGTAGAAATATCTAACTCCACCATATCGGCGATATCTTTCAAGATCATGGGTCTGAGTTTAGTTTCGTCACCACTTAAAAAGTAAGCCTCTTGGTATTCAAGAATTGCGCCCATCGTAAGTAATAAGGTCTGCTGTCGTTGTTTAATGGCGTCAATGAACCATTTTGCGCCGTCAAGTTTTTGCTTGACAAATTGAAAGGCTTCTTTATCTGATTTAGAACTTTTGGCACCCTCGGCATAACTGCGCAGCATGTTTTCGTAGTCGCGATTGACTTTAAGATCTGGGGCGTTACGACCATTGAGACTCAGTTCTAGGCGACCCTCGTGCTCGAACAATGTAAAGTCAGGTACAATCTGCTGATAACTCTTGGCTGCTTCTCGCATAGAGCCACCCGGCTTTGGGTTGCAGCGCAAAATTTCATCGATGGCCTCTTTTAAATCTTGGTCCTCAATTTCTAATTTTTTAGCAATGCGTTCGTAGTGTTTCTTGGTAAATTCTTCAAAAAACTTTTCAACGATTTTAAGGGCCGTGAATTTTACAATGTCGCCATCTTGCTTGCGCTGTAACTGTAGCAATAAGCACTCTTGTAAGTTTCTTGCGCCTACACCTGCTGGCTCTAATTCTTGCACCAAGGCCAACACCGCTTCAACTTCTTTTTCAGTCGCTTCAACACTCATAGAAAAAGCTAAGTCATCCACGATGGCATCAATTGCCCGATTCAAGTATCCTGACTCATCGAGGTTTCCAACAATTAAATTGGCAATCACAAATTGTTTCTCGTCGAGATAAAGTAAGTGTAATTGTTCAATTAAGCGCTCTTGGAAACTTTGCTCTCCGGATAAGGGGATGACGCGTTCTTCTTCATCGCGTGACTGATTATTTGCTTGTGTTTTGTAATCTGCAATGTCGTCGTCTAAGTAGTCTGACAAATCAAAATCATCGTTGTCATCGTGCTCGTCGTCGTAGTCATCTTGATTGTCATAATCATCTTCTTCGATCTCTTGGCCTTCTTCAAGGGCAGGGTTTTCTTCGAGCTCCTGCTTAATGCGCTGGTCGAGTTCCATGGTAGGTACCTGCAACAACTTCATCAACTGAATCTGTTGAGGAGACAGTCTTTGCTCTAGTTTTTGTATGAGTTGTTGACGCAATGCCATTATTGAATTTTCTGCTTGATCACTTGATAAATTTCCAAGGTGCTCATGTCATAGACATAGACAAGTACGTGCATATTAGACGCATTGTAAGCTCCATCCAATTGATTTGGAACCACAAAGCTGTAGTTCACATAATATTTTCCGTTGTTCAAGTCTGCGGCTGTGAGCTGTCGACCAAAAGGCATATTGTTGAGGTTTTTACGGTGGATGTCTCGGTGCACATAGCTTTGATTGTGCGAGTTATCAGACATTTTCTGATCTCCAACGAGTGAATCTTCTAATACATAAGCAACAATCCCCAACTCATTGTTAAGTGAGGCATCTAGTTTATCGACCTCTACATGTAAAAACGCACCTTTAGTTGAAGGGTAATAATTCAATGCGGCTTGTAAATTGACTTTCAAATTGTTTTCGGTCAATAAAGTGCTCGTCATAGAAGACCATTGTCCTGGGCTTTGAAAAATAACACCGCCATTTGCCACACGACTTATTGGTCCTCTTGGGTTTCCGATAAATCCACCATCGTTCAATCCAAACCACGTGCCTATTGCGAGTCCATCCGGGTTTGTAAAATCTATTGGGTATTCTGCATCAACAGTCTGAAAATCACCTATGCCATCAACACCCGCATGAATTGACGCTACTAACACCCGACTTGGGTTGGCTTCGTGCAATTGGTGCGCTAAATCTGCCGCAGCAGGGCAAAATATACACTTGTGACCCGTGAAGTCTTCAATTAAAATATTGCGGTCAGTATTGGTGTTTTGGGTAAAGGTAGGCCACTCATTAGCCACATAAGTTGACCAATTACCGGGATAAAGTGTTGTGTCCAATTCAAGATTCACAATTGGTGGATAAGGGTTGGAGACGCGGTCACAAGAAGGCAAGGAAAACAAGCCTAAAGTGACAAACAAAGCAAGAAAGATTGCGCTGATTTTCATATTAAAAACTATGCGTTAAGTTGATCATTAAACCATTATTAGCTGGTACTGGTCGGCAAACGCCACCTACACAAAACAAACCAGCGCGCTGGCGACCATAAGAAACCGTGATACGGGTCGCATCTTTGATATAGCCACAGGTGATGATTGGGTAATTGACGCGTTTCGTTTCATCAATATTACCATAATTGTATTGATTCATGGCCGAGAAAAACCATCCTGGAGAAATGGTGTATTCTATCAAAGCAGTAGCCCAATTGCCTTTGTCATTAGAACCTTCTTCGTTCTTTGCAACCCACATGCCCTGGAGTTCCCAACGCAAAGCGTGATGCGCATTGATCTTGTAGGT